>JALVDO010000886.1 GCA_027008975.1 Saprospiraceae bacterium
CCAAAATTCATCACAGGCGACCAAATGCCCGTACAGATTAAGGGTGGCATTGGCTTCAACAATAAGGCTTGCTCCCTGACAGAAGGCAATCTCCACCCCTTCTTCTATCGTCAGTGTAGCACCTGAATGCACGACGATGTCACCGGAGGTGAGATGCCCATTGTTGCCGGTATTGGCGGCTGTCCAGGTTTGGTCGGTGGTGATGTCGGTCGTGACACAAGGATCTTGGTAATCAAAGTTAAAGTGAAAACCCGTGTAAATAGTACCACAGGACTCTATTAACATCTCAAGGCGGTATGTTCCGGATTCAGGAAGATCAAAACAAACCTCTTGAGGAACATCAGTACTGAAAATTAAAATATCATCTTCAACCACGTCTGAGTTCTCTTTGTATATAGTTAACGAAAAATCGGATATACCCTGCGCATTGGCACAGGAAAAGTCATAACATTCAGGGTTATAATTAAGCGTAAAACAGACCTCATTATCCGCACAGGACTCCTGTTGTTCAAACTCTAAAAAATCACATAACTCCAAATTGTCGATAACTACATTTGTTCTGCCCTGAAATGCCGAATTATCAGTTTCACCTCCATTTTGAAGTGCCTGAACTCCATCTCCAAGTGAAAATCCAACGTATTCATAGGATTTAACGGCCGTAGGAAGTAAAATTTTATGAAGAGAACAATCACTATTGTCCGCAAGGGTAAATGTTAAAGAATTTCCTAACAAGTTTAAGATAGGATTAGAGGTTGATGCCAATTCTGTATGGGAACCTCCAAAATAAAAATTCGTAGATAAATCTCCTAACGAATTATAGTCTAACACATAAGCATCAAAGCTTAATACTGAAAATTTGGTTGGAGAATAATCAAGTAGAGGATTAGTAGTTATTGGAGTTCCACTAGCACTAGTATTAGTTCCGTCCCCTGAGTAAGAGAATAACCACAGAGCAGAATTCCCTCCACAAGATTCTGCATTTGGAATACAATCATAGTGAAGTAAAGGCTTCTCTGCCCCCAAGTTGTCCTGTGGGCTAAAATTACTCCACTCAGGAATACAATCATAGGAAGTTTCACTACAATCACTTGCATCACAAGGGGAGTTTTCAAAATCACCATTCGCAAATTGTGGAGTTTGGCCATTAAGCATTACCCCCCCCATAATAACAATGTAATTACGTAAAATACTTTTTTCTTCATTTTATTAGTTTTAAAATAGGGCTTGTAGCTGCAAGCCCTTGGTTATTAAATATTTTTTGCGGCTGACAAGATAGAAGAAATATTTTGGAACACAAAACAATTTTTTTTCAAAAGTCAGGTTTTCAAGTAAGATGGTGATTTAATTCGTTGATTTCGTGGGATATATGATTTTGTTTTTCTTTAACAATACCCCCTCTTTTCCGACATGATTTACATGATTTTTTGCTTTGCAAAATTCCTGCTGCTGCCTTGAGTTTTTTATGAGAAAATCCTGTGATTGACTGTTAAATTAATGCAATACTTAATTCCGAATATAAAAAGACAATGATTTAAGAATAGGAGGCGTTCTATGTTTGTTGAGGAATTCTACACGGTTTTTCACAATACAGAACACCTAAGTAATGGATAAAAAAAAATTACTCAAACGCTTATTACTCATCTTTGGGAGCTTTCTTCTGGCAGCGGTGCTGGCACTTACAATTATCACCAGCGTATATCGGGAAAAAATCGGGAAAAAGATTATCTATGAAATCAACCAAAGCATCACCTCTGAGTTGAGCGTTGAGGATTTCGAACTATCCTTTTTTCGTTCGTTTCCGAATCTTGGAGCAGACCTTAAAGGAGTTGTGCTGAAGGACAATAAAGAGGGTATTTTACTTGAGGCAAAGGTGCTTTCCGTTCGCATTGGGCTATTTGGCTTAATCAAAGGAGACATTTCCGCCAAATCCATTCTCGTGGAAGACGGTGCTGTGACGATTGAAATATCCAAATCGGGCAGAGCGAATTACGATATTTTCGTAGAAAGTGAAGAAGAAGGGTCATCAGGGCAATCCTCCTCCGAAATCTCCATCAAAAAAGCAATACTGCGCGACATGGAGTTCATCTATTCCGATGCCTCGCAAAAACAGGACATGATGTTTACCGTCCGCGAAATGGTGCTAGCCGGAGAGTTCTCCAACCGGCAATTCTCACTAAAGACGAATGCCGATATTGTCTCCAATTTCGTTGAGTTGGACGAGTACAGATACCTGAGCGGGAAGTCAATTGCCTATGATGCCAGAGTTTTTGTAGATTTGGAGCAGTCGCTGTATAGAATGGAAGATGTCCGTCTGGAGTTGGAATCTAATATCTTTGATGTAAAGGGTAGCATTCAGCAAAAGCCGAAGGCAACGGAGTACGACCTGAAATTCACGGGAAAAGATGTCAGTCTAGCGTCAATGTCGGAGATGTTGCCTCCTGAATACTTGAGGCAATTGGGCAACCTGAAAAGCAGAGGCGAAGTACTGGTCAATGCCACCGTCAAAGGAGAATCCTCCAAGCGTAAAAACCCTAAAATAATCGCTGATTTATCACTCGAAGGGGGGCGAGTGCGGACTGAAAAAATGGAGGGAAAGCTAAAAGATGTATCTTTCAAATGCCACTTTGATAACGGCAAAAAACAAAGGGGTAGCACTTCCGTTTTTGAGATAAGCAACTTTAAGGGGTATTACAATAACGAGTTGTTGGAATTTGATTTTGGTATGAAAAATCTCGATGATCCCCGCATTGACTTCGAGATGGATGGGGTCATTCCCATGCAAATGGTATATGGCTTTATTAATGATGAGAGGGTGTCAGATGGAGATGGCGAAATTGAAATTAGCGACTTAAAGCTAAAAGGCAGATACGCAGACATGACCAATATGCGCCGGATTGGCAGAGTTGATATGGGTGGCGTTATTGTTTTTGACGACGCATCTCTGACCATTAAAAAAGAGGAAATTACACTTGATAGAGGGAAATTGACTTTCAAAGACAACGAAATCCGGGTAGACAAACTCAAGCTTGAAGGAGCGGGGAGTGATGTAAGATTCGACGGTACGGTGCATAATTTCGTGCCCGTACTCTTCTCAGATTCCATCAATTCCAACCGCGCCAATCTGGAGTTTGATGCCCATCTAGACGCCACCGAGTTAGACATTGACCGGCTGATGAACCTATCGCTCGTATCGGATGAGACCAATGACGTGGAAGAAATCGACTCTCTCTCGCGGGCACGCACCGAGAAGCGCGAGAAAATAACCGATTATCTGAGTGGAAAATTTCGAGCTACTTTTAAAGCTTTTAATTACGATAAAATTGAGGGCGAAAATTTTGTCGGTAACCTCCTCTTTGATGACAAAATAATGACCATAGACGGCAGAGCAGAGGCGATGGAAGGCCTTATCAAAATAGACGGAAAAATGAACTTTGAAGGCAGCCCACACCTGACTACAAAAGTCATCTGCCGGAATATCGATGCCAAAGAATTTTTTAGACAAACCAATAATTTTGGTCAAACAGTACTGACGGATAAGCATCTCGAAGGGAGCCTGAACACTCGTATGTATATCGAAGCCTTTTGGGATGAGAAAGGGGCGTTTTTGACGGATAAACTCCATGTATTGGCTGAAGTAAAGGTAAAAGAGGGTGAATTTAAAAATGCAGAATTACTTAAAGACCTCTCCAGTATTGTCAAAGTTAAAGACTTGCAGCGGATAAAATTTTCAGAAATGAAAAACTATCTGGAGGTCAAGAACAGCCGGATTATCATCCCGGTAATGTACATCCAAAATAGTGCCATGAACCTCACTTTTAGCGGTACACATACGTTCGACAACGATATTGAATACTACCTGAAAGTAAATGCCGGACGGGCAATAATAGACAAATTTAAAGCTTACAACCCGGCTTTGCAGCCCAAAAAGTCATCACAAAGAGGATTGTTCAATATTTATCTTAAATTTACGGGAAATATCGATAATATCCAATACGCAACGGCTAAACGAGATACCAAAAAAGAGTTTGAATACAGCGAACTTCGCAAAAAACGAATTCGACAAAAATTGCAAAAGATATTTGAAGATGAGGAGGCCATGCCTGTCTTGGGGACGGCGATAACGACTGATAGTGCCCCCTCTGAGGATTATACCCCTATTGATGACACTACGGAAGAAGAAGAAGACGACGATAGTGGTTTTTTGGATTGGGAAAGGGAAGGGGGGAATGAGAATTGAAAATGCTGACAGACGTAGTCTCGTCAGTATAGAATGAGAATCTGAATTAGAATCTGAATTAGAATCTGAATTAGAATCTGAATTAGAATTAGAATGCCTGCATCACGACCAACGGGAGGGATGAGAATTAGAATAAAAAAGTGGTGAGTGGTGCGTAGTAAGAGTCGAAATGAGAATGAAAATGGGAATAGTCCTTAGCGCTCCTTTGCGGGAATAAAATGATAGAATGTGTGAATAATAGAATGGGAGACGGAGGGACGGAGAGACTGAGGGACTGGGGGACTCTTTGCGAACTTTGCGTGAACCTTAGCGCTCCTTTGCGGGAATAAAATGATAGAATGTGTGAATGATAGAATGATAGAATGTGTGAATGATTGAATGTGAGAATGTGAGAATGTGTGAATGATTGAATGATTGAATGATTGATTCTTGGCGTTCTTTGCGTGAACCTTAGCGCCCCTTTGCGGGAAATGATTGGATGATTGAATGATAGAATGAGAGACGGAGGGACAGAGAGACTGAGAGATTGGGGGACTCTTTGCGAACTTTGCGTAAACCTTAGCGCTCCTTTGCGGGAATAATGGGAATGGGAATTAGAATGGGAATGAGAAATGAGTAGCGAGCGTCAAAACTTATAATCTAAAAAACAAGGAACACCAAACACCAAAGAAGAAACAAATAAAAAACAAAAAAATGTGGCACGAAGCAACAGTGTTGAGAATTGACCGGCAGTCGCCAAATACGCGGTTGTTCACGCTAATGGTTTTGGATGATTTCATGTTTCAGTTCAAGCCGGGGCAATTTATTACGCTGGACTTGCCCATACACGAAAAAAGGCGCTTGCGCCTGCGCTCTTACTCCATTGCAAACATTCCAAATAAAGAAAATATCCTACAACTATCCATTACCAAACTCGAAGGAGGGAAAGGAAGTTCTTACTTGTTTGATGAGGTAAAAGAGGGACATATCCTGTCATTCAAAGGTCCCGGAGGTGTCTTTACGCTACCGAAAGTTCTTCCTGAAAAGCTGGTTTTTATCTGTACGGGTACGGGTATTGCGCCCTTTCGGAGTATGTTGTTGTCCTTACGGGAAAAAGCGATTCGAGATATTGCCATTCATTTGATTTTTGGCACGAGATACGAGGACGGGATTCTTTTTAGAGAAGAGATGAAATCCTTCCAAAATGATTTTGATTACTTCAGGTATTCCGTTGCGCTCTCACGGGAGGAGTATATCTCGAAGTCTACTAATCCGGATGTCCACAAGGGCTATGTCCATTCGATTTATCAGAAGGAATATGCCGATATTCACAAAAACATAAAATTCCTGTTGTGTGGCTGGAGTGGCATGGTCGATGAGGCTGTCGCCAATTTGAAGAAGATGGGTTACGAAGAGCGGGATGTTTACTACGAATTGTATGGGTAACGATTCTAATACTCCACAATCGGAATTTTTATTTCCACCCGGGTACCAAGGGCTTTATTCTTCTTTTTATCTATCAGATCAATGGTCTTGACGAGGATGCCCGTCCCTTTGGTCTGGTGTAATATTTGGAGTCGTTTTTCGGTGATTTCTGTTCCTCGGGACCGGTGGTTTTGATAACGCGGGTCGTTTCTTGTTAATTCTTTTGCCTTGGCTCTTCCGATACCGTTGTCTTCTACAACACAGAGGATGGTGTTTTCATCAAAAAGGGAAAAATCAATAGACAGTCGTCCTTTTTTCAAGCTTCGGAAACCGTGTTCAATGGCATTTTCCACGTATGGTTGGATAATCATTGCGGGTAGTCCGATGATGTCCTCTTCGAGTTCATCATCTATATTAAAGGAGTAATTTAATTTGTTGTCGAAGCGTAGTTTTTGATTGATGTATAAGTAGTTTTCGAGAAATTCAATCTCCTTTTCGAGAGAGATAGTATCCTGCTCTGAATACTCCAAGCTTTGGCGCATTAGCAGCGCGAATTTTGCCAAATATTTCGCTGCGGATTTAGTGTTGTTTGAGGTAATAAAATGCTGAATGGAGTTGAGTGCATTGTACATAAAGTGCGGGTTCATCTGGGCTCGAAGAGCCTTTAGGCGGAGCCGCGTTGCCTCTATTTTTAGCATATCGGCTTCCTTCTTTTTTTCCATTGCCTCATACTTCACTTCAAGTTCCTTTTGGCGTTTTTTATCCTGCTGTTTTTCGTACTTCTTGGCGTAGAGATTGGATAACTTGAGGTACTCGTAGGCCTCCTTGTAGCTTTCAATATCCGCATAATAATCGGCGAGAACACCACAAATATTGGTTAATTGCTTAAAGTCTTCGATTTGCTCTGAGTGCTCTAGTGCCTTTTTATAGCAATTGAGCCCTTTTTTAGTTTTGCCCAGTTCGATATAGGCCCGGCCTCTCCACGCTTCGATTACAGAAAAACTATAGTCGTCATCATTCGTTATTTCGCGATAAAGGGAGTCCGCTTCATCAAAGAAAGTTAGCGCCTCTTCCTGTCTGTCTAGTTCGAGGAAGATATATCCTAGAGAGCCATAAGCACTTGCTCGCGCGTACTGGGAGTGGTCGTCGTCCGAATCGACGGATTTCAAGAAATAGGGGATGGCATCTGTAATTCTATCCAATGCCATATAGCTATTCCCAACATTGATGTAATGCCATGCAAGGCGGGTGCGAATATCTTTTGTCTCGCATATTTCTACTACTTTTTCGTAGGCATACGCCGCTTTTTCAATATCGTCATTTTTTTCATATATTCTGCCTAGTCCGCTATATATAAGGGTAAGAAAGTAGAAGTCTTTCAACGTGAGATTTGTCCCAAAGGATAGAATTTCTTTTTGCGCTGCTAGCAATTGCTCGATAGCATTTGGGAAATTGTTAAAATGTAATTGGATGAAACCTTCACGGCAAATAACCCGTGCCATCATTTTCCTGTCGGGAAACCGCTTCAAAAGATTTTTAGCTTTATCCAGTGCCTCTTCTGCATTTTTTGGAGACTCCAAATTGATGCAGACACCTGCATAATCAATCAGCGCCTCAATTTGTTCACTAACGGCACCGACCTCCTCCAAAAAACTAAGTCCCTCAAGGTAGTAAGTTTCGGCATCCGTATAATTGTACCTTTGATTTTCGACCATCCCTCGATTGAGGAAGTAATTGACCTTGAAATCAGGATAATCAACCATCTCGAATAGCTGATATTGCTCCTCCAGTAAAATGTCAGCCTTGTCAATATTGGTGAATGCGTAATGGGAGGCGAGTTTGTCAATCAAAAAGAGGCGCTGCAATGGATCAGTTTCCACTGCAAGCTTTTTGTCTAATAAGGTTATCTCAGTATTTACAGTGTCATTTTTCATAATGAACCCTAAAGCTACATACCGTTTCTCATTTATCCAAAAAAAAAAGCAACTACTTTCGGGTGCCCGTTTTTAGACAGACCCGTACGGGTATTGGCTGTTGAAACTTTGTTCCTGACATAATGAAGTTATCGTCAGGAGTAAAAAAAATCGCCGAATAGCACCGCTACGCAAGATTTTTTTTACAAAAACAGCCACGCCCGTCTGAGACGAGAAAAGTTGCCAATTTATGGCAAAAATGGTGTACTCGTAGGTAGTTGCAAAAAGGAATCCAAAATAAAGAGGACTACACTCTAATATTAGAATGTAGTCCTCTCACTTTGTCTATGAATGAAAATAAAAGCTACTGAGGAACAATACCACCTAAGCCATTATTCCACTTTTTCTTTTTCTTGTCGTTTTTACCCCCGACAATTTTCTTCATATCCTTTTTTCCAATAGTTTTTAGATCTTTTTTTAGATCGTCTAACTTCTTTTTATTTTTTCCCATGGTACATAGTTTTTCTCAAATAGGGATAAAACCTCTTTCTCAAGCTATTAAATTACCTGCTATATGCAGGATACACGGTACAAAGATATGTAATTTTATGTTTATATGGGTATTATGTGCCATTTTTATCCAAATTTTAACACTTGGAATGCCTAATTCTTGGATGTAGCGTGGTAAATTGTGATAAAAACGAGCATCATTTGATAGGCAAAACTCAGTTCCTCTTCGGAGTTGTCTTCGAATATCCACTCACGCGGGTCGCCTTCCCAGGCGACGTATAGCTCGCAGTTGATATTACCTGACGGAGAATCCGCCACCCAATCTTCCAGTATATTTTTGTAAACAGATTTCCACTTGATTCGAGTAGTACCATCGTCGCAATTCCAGGCGGTAAAGTCATCTCTCCAAATGGTTCTTGCAGTAATGACTTCGTTGTCGCCCCGTAACTCCCATTGGCTTGGGTCATTACTCCATTTTTGTTGAATGACGCCGTAGTGTTCTCCTGTCTGATAGGTCCAAGAAGACCAATCATCCCCTGTTGCCCACTGTAGCCGCAAAAAGCCGGTTATATCCTCATCGTCGGTATAGATGACCCATTCCCGGAAAGAATCAGACCAAAGCGTTGCGATACTCTTTATCCGTTGCGCACGACCATTTAACACAAAAGTGCAACAGATAATCCAAAGAATAAATAATCGCTTAAAAAGGTAAATCATCATCTTCTGCCACGGCAGGTGGCTCGTCTGTCGCAGTGGGGAATGCTTCTGCAGTCGGTGGTGTTGCTGCTGTGTTTTCGGCTTGCGGAGCCTCAATTCTCCAAGCGTTTAGGTTTGTGAAATACTTATCATTCCATTCCCTCCCCCGAAGGTCGAAGTGAACTTTTATATCCTGTCCTTCCTCAAAGGCATCGATTAAGGCACATCTGTCCTGCACTAATTGGAATTTGATGTAGTTAGTATAACCACTATTATCAATGACAATGACAAACTCTCTTGCTTGAAAAGTATCCGTTTTGTTTTCGGTGTCAAATTTTTTATGTAAGCGACCGGTTATTTCAAATGACATAATGTTTATTTTTTGTCGCACAAAGATAGCAAAATGGTGTTAACTATCCAACCATTTTTTAAATTCCTTTACCCGCTCCCTACTGACGACAACATCCTCTTCTATCAAGGGGCGTAGTTTTAATTTTAACCGGCTGTTGAACCAGGTGCTGATAATACTGATTGCATCAATATTAACAATAAACTGCCGGCTTATCTGAAAAAATTGTTTGGGCGGAAGCTGGTCTTTCAGGCTGTCTAAGGTACTGTCCAACAGGAAATGGTCTGCCTGGTGCGTCGTTAGATTCACATAACCGGAGTCTGCCTGAAAATAAGCGATGTTTTTGGTCTCGATAAACTTCATTTCGTTGCCTTTTTTGACCAAAAAACGCTCTTTGTACTGCTTCTTGTCATCCCGGAGTAAATCCACTAATTTGGAATAATCAATATTGCCGGCATAATTGGCTTGTTTGAATTTGTCAATGGCGCGTCGTAATTCTTTTTTTTCTATAGGCTTTAATAGATAGTCGAGACCATTCACCTTGAATGCCTTGACGGCAAATTCATCATAAGCTGTAGCAAAAATAACAGGGATGTCGATATTCACCCGCTCAAAAATATCGAAGCTGTAACCATCTGCCAATTGAATATCCATAAAGACGAGGTCTGCACGGGAGTCATCCTGCAAAAAATCTACCGCCCCCTCGATGGAATCAATAACATCGACAATCCGCCAATCGGGTTCTTCCTTTAGTATCATCCGCTCCAGTCGCCTTGCAGCGGGTAATTCGTCTTCTATTATTAGTATTCGCATTGATTAATTCTTTTGATTCCATTTTAATACACATTCCTATTCAAAAACACTCCCCTTTTATTTTGCACCCACCTTTCCCTCACTTTGCGCCCCTTGCCAGCCCCCTCATTCCCGTCTCTTCACCCCTCACCTCACAAAGCAATTCGGAATTCACATCCTCAGCAGCGGTAATTTTACAATAAAAAAATCATTATCGGATACAATTTTAATATTTTTATCCGAAAGCATAGAATATCTCTTTTGAATATTGGATAATCCTGTTTTAGTAGAGTTTTTCCCTGCTTTTTTGGGTTGTAAATTATTTTGCACAATAATGTTTTCATCATCTGCCCGGATTGTAATATCCAAAGGTTTTTTTTGAGAAATGACATTGTGTTTAACGGCATTTTCGATAAGCATCTGAATAGACAAAGGGATAAGTAATTGCTGGGTTTTATCCTCCGGAATGTCTATCTCAAATCGGATGTTATCCCCAAACCGCTTTTTCAATAGGAAGTTATACGCCTCGATTGCAGCGAGTTCCTCCTTCAGTGGGATGAGCTGCTCGTCCTTAATCTCTAGCACAAACCGATATACTTTGGAGAGTTTTTCGACATACTCAACTGCCAGCTCGGAATCTTCGGGTATCAATGCCGCAAGGGTATTTAATGAATTGAACAAAAAATGAGGGTTAACCTGATTCTTCAGCGTATCAAATTGCGCCTTCATGTTCTCTTTCTTGAGCCGCTCATTATCAGCGATACCCAGGCGCCACATATCAAAGGCATACATCCCTTCATAGATGGCCAGAACGAGCGTCGTCATAAAAAATGTTGCCAAAAATGCTCTTGAGCCCTCAGGTACAGGTGTCTCCCCAAAGAGCATTCCCTTACCCCAATAATTAAGTGTATAAATGGATACTCCCTCTAAAATTGCAGTCAATCCGAAGATTGTCACGATTTGCAATAGCAATCTTTTTTTGTACTCACGAAAATAAGGGAGGTGTTTTCTGAAATAAATAACAATCCCCCTGTCGATATGCCAAAAAACAAAAACGTGAACCAATGTAATTACAAATACTATCCAATAACTCCATCCCAATTCAAGGGGATTGATATTGAAAAAGGCAATAGGCATAAAAAAGGCAGCAAGAGGGATGCCTATCAATCGCAACTTGATGTCCTGAAATCCTATCGTACAATATGGTTCGTGCTTATGCCGCATCCGTTTGTCCTATTTTTTTAAGGCTATGAAGCCATTTTTCCCTTTGAGTCGGTGATGTACTCCGAGTCGAATAAAGTGCCGTTATCTTCACAGGGCTAAATCCACAAAAGCCCAATATCGAATTTTTTATGGCTTTGAAACCGGGACTGCCCGTGATTTTATACCATAAGTAGGGTGAATCCATGGTTGTAACCACGCGGGCTGATTTTCCTTTCAATAACTTGACCGGTAATTTTTCGGTATATTTGAAGGCGAACCCCGGCAGGAAAACCCGATCAATAAACCCCTTGACGAGGGCAGGCATGGTACCCCACCAGGTCGGATAAAACAACGCCAGATGGTCAGCTTCCTTTATTTTTTGTTGTAAATCTAATAAATCTTTTTCTAAAGGAGTAGATTTTTGGTAACCATACCTTAAAACCAAATCGAAATTGAGGTCACTTAAATGAATCAATTCTGCTGCTCCCCCGTTCTCTAAGCAGCCGGTAAGATAGTTTTGGGCGGCGGCGGCAATCAGGCTGTCTTTCCTTGGGTTGCCTTGTAGTATTAGTATTTTTTTCATAATTAAAATAATATTCGATATAAGATATTAGGAAAAAATCCTCGCTGATAAGTCGTATTGACCTTTTGATTAATCCTGCTGTAGGTCTGCTGAAATACATTTTTGTGGTCGGTCAAATTGGTCAAATCTACCGCCCATTCCTGTGCTGTTTTTTTGCCATTGAGCTTGAAGGATATTTTAAAATCCAACTTAAAATAATCAGGGTATTGCCCGGTAAATGCCCGACTTTCGTCCCTCACCTCAAATCCGGAAGCGATAGAGGCAGCTAAATCAACGGGTGTGTATCGTCGCCCACCGGCATAAGTCACTTTGGTATCCAGAGAAAGGAATTTGTTTTTGCCAATATTGAATTCCTTTCCTGCCAAACCATTGATGACGTAATGCCCGTTATAGAGTGTATTGCGTTCCACCTTATCACTTCCCTTGTATTTGGATTCAAAAAGCGAAACGGTGGAAAGAAAGTAATAACCCCTGCTGAAAAACTTCTCCATCGTCAATTCCAGTCCATAATTGGTGGCAGTACCTTCATTGACCAAGCCCGTCCGTGTAGGCAGTACAAAATCTGCTCCTGCATTTATCATGGAAAAAGAAGACGGATAGTTGTCAACGGGGATACTGTAGAGTGACTGGTAGTAAACCTCTGTTTTTAGGTGCATATCTTTAGCAAAATAAAAATCATGTCCCAGTACGAGATGAACGGCTTTTGTGAAATCGAGGCTTTTATTCGGCAATTCATCGCTCAGTGTTTCCTTGCGGAAATAGACTACAATGGGTTGTGTCTGCGCGTGTAGTCCTGCACCAAAGCTGAGGGTATGCTTATCACCAATCTTGTACTTCAATCCGAGGCGGGGCTCGATAGCGGATGATTTGCTCAATGCGAAATACTGTTCGTGTAGTCCCATATTGAGCGTCAGGGCATCGTTGAACCGATGTTGCCAGTTTAGGTAACTCTGCTGTAGTAGCGCACCATCATCATATTGAAGCTGTTGCAGAAAACTCCCCTGATACAAAATCGAATCAACCATGTTGATGGTGTGGTAATCAAAAATCACCCCGGCATTGATGCTATTTTTAGGGCTTATTTTGGTGTTAAATTTTAAGTGTGCAGAATAACGAAATTGCTTGCGATTGAAATTGAAAGTGGGAATCAATTTCTCTGTGTCAGTAATCGAAATCGAATCAATGGTACCAAGTGACTGGACACCGGATGCGGCGACGACCAGCTTGGTGTAGGTGTGGTCATTAAAAAAATAAGTGTGCGATGCTCCCGTAATAAAAGTCTTGGAATCAAACTTCGAGTCACCGTAAAAATCAAAGAGATTCGTAGAGTCTATTTCGTTTAGCACAAAGTGAATATCGCTTACACCCGCCATGCCCCATACCGAAAAGGTGCCGGCTTTTTCTGTCGGAAAATTGAGCTTGAAATTGACATCCTGATACTGGGGAACCGCATCTCCGGTACCGAGGTCAATCCCGAGTTTGTCAAAAACGCCAAGGGTGGAATAACGGTAATTGATGAGGTAAGAGCTTCTTTTTCCCTCACGGAAGGGGCCTTCTGCTCCCAGCTCGAATCCATTAAAGCCAATCTGCCCGACATACTCGCGCTCATCGTTGTTTCCGTTGCGGAGTTTTAAATCAAAAACACCGGAAAGGGCATTGCCGTAATCTGCGCTCCACGCACTTGTCATAAAATCGGAATTGCTGAGATTATTGATATTTAGCATACTGATAGGTCCACCCGTTGTTCCGAGTGTCGAGAAGTGGTTGGGGCTGGGAATATCAATGCCTTCCATGCGCCAGAGGACACCGGTCGGTGAATTCCCGCGAATGATAATATCATTTCTATCGTCTGAGGCACCACTTACTCCGGCAAAGTTTTGTGCCATGCGGGCGGGATCATTGAAGCTACCCGAATATCGCCCGGCTTCCTCAATCGAGAGTGTACGGGCGCTGACGGTAGCCAGTTGGTTGATGGCGGTTCCTTTTTGGTCGGTTGCCGTCACGACGACCTCTTCTAATGCTGTGACACTTTCGATAAGTGCGACATTCACTTCCAATGCTTTGGCGGATGTTAGCACCAAATTAGAGAGGGTCACCGGCTCGTACCCGAGATAACTAAGGCGGATGGCGCGTCTTCCTATAGGAACGTTCTTGAGTTCGAATTCTCCATTTAGGTCGGTTGTCGTACCAATAGATGTTTCGCTACCCAGTAGTACAACATTGACGCCAATTAATGGGAATTGAGATTGTTGGTCAACAACAGTTCCTTTGATGGTTTGCGTCAACTCCTGTGCATTTAGACTGAATGAAAAGAGAAGTGCAGTAATAATTGTGAGGATAATTTTCATGTTTAATAATTTTTGTTTGATGGTGCAAATTTCTGAGCAAAATTTTTACCTTTCAACCAAAAATATACGGAGCACCATCTATTTCCGATGAAGTGTAAAAACAGGGTATTGAATTGTCAGGCATGAAAAATTGTAATTACTTACCTTTAAGGGAACACCCATGGGGGATTATTTACAAAAAATAAAAAGTAACTACTTACGAGCACCCGTTTTTACAGGGCTTTCTCATAAAAACAATTCTTCATTTATTCAGTCAAGATAATTGTAAGTTCTCAATATGGGGGCATTTCATCTTGTCGTTTTTTAGTAGCGAAGCGTTGTCGAATCATTAAACACCTATGACGTAAGATACAATTTTCGTAGCTACTTACTACGAATAGAGGCATGGATACGGGTGTGTGTGTAGGATTACCATCCTATATATACTGACGACGGGATATATTACTGCAAATCCCGTGTCAGCATAAATACTTTAATCGACAAAATGTACATTTTGCAAAATCGGTTATTTATCTCGCTTAAAGTATATCTTTTAGAAAGGAACAATGAACAGATGTCAGGGCTACGCCCCTTTATTTTTTTTGTAGTTCCACTTATTACGAAGATTAAAGGGCTAACGCCCTTGGTAGAGGATATATTTATGTATCGGATGTCTATATGTTATCAGGGGCGTAGCCCTAATATCTTCGTAACAACGACTAGCAATGGATTAATTAGGGGCGTAGCCCTGCAATCTTAAACGTAAAGATATGGCAAATGCTCCCATATTACAAGCTTACATTATGAGGTGGTAAGTAGTTACAACAAAAAAAAAGCCATCAAAAAGTAGGGAATTCTTTAGTATATTCGTTCTAAACACAGACGATATGCTATTCTCCCTGTTTTACATACCTTTTTATCAATAAAATTTTCTGCATATGAAAAAAGCAACACTTCTATTATCAATGATGTTGTTTCTCTCAGCGGCTTACGCCCAAACCTACACCGATTATCTCGGAGCGGGACACAATGAGGGAATCACCGTCCTCTCCAGTAGTGATTTTCAGTTGGAAGACTGGAATGAAGCAGCAACCGGAGATAAAACAATGAATGGAGACGGCTTAGATGCTGAAACCATGATTTATTCCCGATTCCTCGGTCAGGCAACGCTTGGCGCCAATACCGAAGTGATTAATCACGCCAAAGAGTTGGGAATGGAAGCCTGGCTGGAAGAGCAATTTAATATCCCGGCATCTTCTACGTTGGACTATACATGGCAAATCTACGATGAGACCTATCAGTTAGAAGTCGATAACGGAGTCGATTCTGTTGATTTACCGGTGCATCCTTATGATTATCACTTCAATGGTGCCTGGTGGACGGTCAATATGACGAATGACGACTTACTGAGGCAGCGTGTTGCATTAGCGTTAAGCGAAATATTTGTGGTGTCCAACAATTCAGACCTGGGCTTTTACGGGTATTCCTGTGCATCCTTTTACGATATGCTTGCCGAGCATGCATTCGATACTTATGAGGATATTCTCATGGCAGTTACTCGGCATCCGGCAATGGGTTTTTACTTGAGTAGTCTGAATAATCCGCGCTCTTTTCCGGAGGAAAACCAGCATCCGGATGAGAATTACGCACGGGAGGTTATGCAGCTATTCTCTATCGGACTATTTGAGCTCAACGAAGATGGCACCAGAAAGACAGATGACAATGGCAACTTTATTCCGACTTATGACAATAATGACATCAAGGAGTTTGCCAAAGTATTTACCGGAATGGGAGCCGGTGCTATCCTGCCGAACGAATGGGTGGATGAACCACAATTTTGGCTTTGGCTGGATATTATCGACACGGAAGTGCCCATGGTGATGTACGAAGATTACCATGAACCCGGTGAAAAGCATCTGCTCAATGGTTATACTATTCCGGCCGGTCAATCCGGTATGGAGGATATTCAGGACGCTATCCACCATTTGGCAACTCACCCCAATGTTGGACCTTTTATCGGGCGTCTGCTTATTCAGCGACTGGTAACATCCAATCCTTCGCCGGAATATATTGCCAGAGTAAGTGCTGCGTTTAATGATAACGGTTCAGGCGTACGCGGCGATATGAAGGCGGTTGTTAAAGCCATTCTATTGGATCCCGAAGCAAGAAGCTGCGATGCAATGATCAACCCCCACCACGGCATGTTGAAGGAGCCTATTGTCCGTTACACTCAGTTCTTTAGAGCAATGGACAACGATAGCCCGCTTGGGCGGTATTGGAATCCGGGATTTGGATTTGCGGAAAGCACCGGGCAATACCCTATGCTTTCTCCCTCTGTTTTCAACTTCTTCTCTCCCGGTTTTCAACCACTAGGACCCATTACGGAAAATGATTTGGTAGCTCCTGAATTTCAGTTACATAATACCCGAACAGCTATTGGATACATCAATGAGGTAGATCTTTGGGCTATTGAAAAGATGCCTTTTTATACCTGGGAAGATGGAAATCCGGATATTACTTACGAGACGGAGCAGTTTCAATACATGGTTCGCGAGCCGGAGGTGCTACTCAATTACCTTGACAAAGTGTATACGCATGGGCAATTGACGGATGATACCCGCGAGATTATCAAAACGGCAGTTAATAGTTTGGATTGGCCATGGGATAGAGAAGCAGAGCTGGATTTCAAAGCCAGACTGGCACTGTATCTGTTTTTTATTAGTCCTGACTATGCGATTTTCAAATAACATCAGAAAAGAATTTTAATTATGCAAAATAAATATTCAAGAAGAAAATTTATCGGACTTTCCGGTTGTGCAGCAATGGGATATACCAGTTTATTTTCTTCACTTATCAATCTAAAAGCCCTCAATGCCGCAGCAATGGGCAATATGGCAACCGCGCTAAATGGCGACTACAAGGCGCTGGTTTGCTTTTTTCAAATGGGAGGGAATGATTCCTATAATATGCTTATCCCTAAGGGGAATTCCGAGCACTCCGAATATGCCGAAGTTCGATCCAATTTAGCCATTCCTCAAGCCGACGTGTTAGCGCTAAACGGGAGTGTAGCCGATGGGCGTACCTTTGGTGTCCATCCGGGAATGCCGGAAATACAAGATTTATACAATCAGGGGAAATTAGCATTTATTAGTAATATCGGAACGCTAATTGCTCCTGCGACAGTAGATGATTTTTGGAATAATAACGGACAATTCCCCGTCGGGCTCTTTTCGCATTCCGATCAGATACAACAGTGGCAGACAGCACAATTACTCGATCGATCAGCAAGAGGATGGGGAGGAAAAATCGCTGACATGATTGGCGATATGAACAGCAATAATAACATCTCGATGAATATCTCTCTCGCAGGCTCTAATATATTTCAGACCGGGGAACATACCACAGAATACGTCGTTGATCCTCAGGAAGGAAGCACCGGAATATGGGGCTATAACGAAGATGATTGGGACTTTAATACCGCTCGCACCAATGCCATCAATAGTATGCTCGATAAGGAGTATCAGGATATTTTTAAGAAAACCTATATCGACGTTATTCACACATCGGTAGATGCCAATGAGGAGTTTAATGCCGCCTTGGAGGGAGCCGGTAATTTTAATACTGCTTTTTCCAATAATCGCATTTCCAGAAGTTTTGAAATGATTGCTAAGATTATCTCGCAAAGAGAAACGTTGGGCTTCAAACGCCAGATATTCTTTGTTAACTTTGGTGGCTGGGATCACCACGATGAATTACTGAACAATCAGGGTAATATGCTGCCGGTGGTCAGTAAAGCCTTTGGTGAATTTAATAGCGTACTCGAAGAGATGGACATGGCAGATTGTGTAACGACTTTTAGCGTTTCCGAATTCGCCCGCACGCTGACCTCCAATGGAAATGGTACTGACCATGCCTGGGGTGGAAATGTTATGGTAATGGGCGGAGCTGTCAATGGCGGCGCTATTTATGGTAATTATCCGTCACTTGCACTCAATGGACCTCAGAATGTAGGAGATGGTGCATTAATGCCCACGACAGCAGTTGACCAATATATGGCAGAACTGGCACTATGGTTTGGGGTGTCTCCAAATGATTTGGCAACCCTATTTCCAAGTTTGAGTAATTTTTACTCCATTGGTTCTGGTGGTTTGCCCATTGGATTTTTGAATGTTTAAAAAAAATAGACGTATGAAAAATATATTACTAATAATCGCAATAACACTAATAGGTGTAGCGGAGCTAGATGCACAATGCTTTCCGGATAGACATAGCACCAATTGGTATGATGGTTGGGTTTCTTGCGAATTGGCGGAAAGCCCGAATCCCGATCGTTGGGATTCTCATTGGATACTATACAATTTTGGTGAACCATACCACTTATCAAAAACGCAGTTTTGGAATACCAACGACCCCGAGCGACTCGATTGGGGAATTCGGCAGTTTGTCGTTGATTATTCGTTAGATGGAGTCTCCTGGCAGGAGTGGGGACAGTTCGAATTGGACGAAGCCTGGGGCAGTAGTACTTATGAAGGGCAAGAAGGCCCTGACCTAACCGGCATCTATGCTCAATATGTATTGATTACTGCTCTCAATAACCATGGAGGTGATTGTTATGGACTGGCGGAGGTGAAAATCCTAATTGATGAAAATGTTGCAACGGAGGATGTCGCACCCAATTCGCAATGGTGTTTGTCCGTGAATACCTTTCCCAATCCCTTCACCACAGATGCAACTATTACTATGAAGAATAACTGTAGTGACTTAGTCACCTATCATGTTATCGACGCGCTCGGCAGAGAAGTTATAGGTAAAAAAGTACTTGGTACTTCCGGAGAGGAACGGGTTCGTCTGAATGGAGTCGGTCTGAGTCCGGGGATATATTTTCTCGTTGTCACGCAGGGCAATCAGATACAACAATATAAAATCATCAAATTAAAAGGGTAAAACCATCCCCTTTCAACAGGTGTGCAAGCACCCACCCTTAGGTCGGTTAGTTATTAGCCGGCCTATTTTTGTACGCGAGGTTTTCCTTCTAATGCTTCCAATAAAGCACCCATAGCACGTTTGTTTGAAGGTAGTGAAAGCGCCTTCATGACATCTCGTTTTTCTCTTTCGGTGATGTGGAACGAGACCGACGCTGCAGGCAGATGCTCCGTGCTAGGCTCGTAGTTAAACCGAATAACGCTAAAATGTTCTTTACCCAGCAGGTCTAAGAGCAAGCCAATATTGTTATCCTGCTCAAATTCCTGCACATTGAATATCATACCGGCAAGACTGATTGGGGTAAATAGTTTTTCAATAGCCCCACTTTTCTCGTTACCGGCGATGGGTTCTATCCGTTCGCTGCCACTTATTTGTAGTAGTATTACTCCACTGGTGTTTGCCAAAATCCAATCTTTGAAGACTTGAATAAATCGAATAGTCGATAAAATACCGTAATTGTCGCGATAACCGGCATCCATCACCTCCATTGGCGGGGTGGCAGGCAGGGTTACATTGGGCAATACATAAGGATAGGTCGCATTCATCCGTAAAGCTGAGGTGAAACGCAAGTCCATTGGTTTGAAGTCTCTAAAAAACCAAGCGAAATCAATGGCATCCACCTCAATCAAATTGTGCCGCGCCGTCCCTACCGGTGGCACCATCATATAGCTGACAGGCTGGGGTGAAATCACCAATTGCCGTCCGTCATTAATAATAGAGGGTGTGATGAACATTAGCGGGATACGGGCATCTGCCTCTGGTTGTTTGTAGTCGCCAAGTGTTTTGTCAAAGAAATTATTGGTGTTTTCATTGAGTTGTTGCTCGAAGGAGTATCCCCTGTCTTTGAAGTAGCGCTGATCGCCAATTTTGAATTTTGACCATGGAATTAACAGGTCGTTTGTCACCATCGTCGAAGTAATGGAATTGAGTAAATCTTTGGACATATTGTCGATGTACTCCATTGAATAAGGGGAAGGTATTTCGCCTTGGTGATAGCGGTCAAATATTTCTCTTAAATATGCCATTCCCAAGATTCCCCCCGATGCTCCTGTCATTAGCATTGTTTGGTTGATGAGCTTACCCCCTGACAAACTATCGGCGACCTGAACGGTACGCATTGCCCAAATCGCAGCTTTTAACCCTCCGCCGCTGCTGGCGATAAACACTATTTTAGGCTTGGCGCCATTTGTTTTGCCTACCTTTTGCTTCCAGTTGTTTAATATTTGAATAGTGCTTGTTTTATCATCGTGAATGATTTCAGTATTACAAACAGCCTGCAACCTTTTAATATCGTAAACAGCCTTAGGGCGATCGTAGCGCACTCCATAGGCTTTATTGATGCGCTGGAAATACTCAAAGCCGGTGATGTAATTAATAGCAAGAAGTGCAAGAATGAAAATAAATGAACTCCACTCTGCAAACCAATAAGTCAGT
>JALVDO010000887.1 GCA_027008975.1 Saprospiraceae bacterium
TTTGACCTTGCGACTGGTGATGTTATAAAAAGGACGGTGACTTTTGTCATTTTGTCATCAATTTCAACACAAAAAAGACAAAATGTCACAACATCGCGTCGATTTTTCACAAAAAATGGGCTTTATCTGGTATTGGCATTTACTTTGATGGTTAACGGGTGAAAGTTGATTTTAAAAACCTTTAAAAAAAATATATAATTATGGGAGCTTTAGTAAAATGGAACGAACCAGTAGTACCTACAGTTGCAAGATTTTTTGATGATTTCTTCGGTGGTGAATTTCCACTTCAAACACGTAGTAAATTTGGATTGCCATCTGTTAACATCAAAGAAGATGATGATGCCTTTGGCATTGAGGTGGCAGCACCCGGTTTGAAGAAGGATCAATTCAATGTCAACATTGACGAGAACGTGCTGACTATTTCCTACGAAGATACACACAATGAGGAAGAAAAAGAAGACAACTATACTCGTCGTGAGTTTGCAAAAACATCCTTTATGAGGAGATTCACATTACCTGATTCTGTTGACACAGGTAAAGTAGATGCCAAATACAAAGATGGTATTTTGAACATTACTCTTCCTAAAAAAGAAGAAGCAAAACCAAAACCTGCAATTGATGTAAAAATCAAGTAATTGGGGATTAGGTTAATCAAAGGGGCATTCTGTTCAGGCGGAGTGCCCTTTTTTATTTCTCAAAAAATCCGGTAGCTTTCGCAGGGCTGCTAATTCTTTATACACCTCTCTGTACTCATTGGCGGGTGCACCAAAGTAGGTTTTTCCTCCTTTTAGGCTTTTTGTGACGAGCGCTTTTGCCAATACGGTTGCTCCGGCGCCTATGGTGAGGTTCTGAACAACCCCAACCTGTCCGTAAAGTACGACATCGTCCTCAATAATGGTATTGCCGGCAATAGCCGATTGCCCGGCGATTAAACATCGCTTGCCAATAACCGTATCGTGCCCGATGTGTACCTGACTGTCCAACTTACTTCCCTCACCTATTATCGTATCGCCTGAAACCCCAATATTGATGGTAGAAGTAGAACCAACATCGACATTATCCTCGATAATAACCCGGCCGCCGGGGTGCCACTTGGTGTGTCCGTCGGAAGTCCTCTTGTAGTAAAAAGCATCCGTTCCAATAACTACTCCTGCTTCAATGGTCACGTTGTTGCCAATGATAACATGGCCGGTAATAATGGCATTTGCCTGAATATAGCAATTGGCACCTATGCGGACGTTTGGTCCTATAACGGCATTGGGTTCGATAATAGTAGTGGCGTCAATATTTGCTTCGGGGCTGACATTGGCAGTTAGCGGGCGAAAGGGTCGATAAAATTTAACGATACTATTATAGGCAGTGAAGGGGTCGTCACAGAGCAGCAATGCTTTCCCGGGAGGGCATTCTGTCTTTTCATTCAAAATAATGACCGTTGCGGGAGAGTTGAGTGCCTTGTCAAAATACTTCTTCACATCAACAAAGGTTATATCCCCCGGGCGGACGTGGTGAATCTCACTGATACCTGTAGCTGTTAGGGAGGCATCCCCAATGATGGTGGCATTTATTTTAGCAGCTAATTCGCGAACGGTGATTGGTGTG
>JALVDO010000888.1 GCA_027008975.1 Saprospiraceae bacterium
GAGATGATGAGTTGCCCGCCTTCTTTTAGATTTTCAAAAAGTACATCAAGGCTTTTATCGATGGCATTAACGTGATTGATAGCATTGAGGCAAAAGATGGTATCGTAGGGTTTTGTCGCTCCGAATGCCTCTATGGAGGTACATTCAAAGTTCACCCAAGGATAATCAGATTTGGAGAAGTGTGGCAAATCCCTTTCGTATTGTGCCAAAAGCGGGTCAATAGCCGTAACTTCTTCATCGGGTAAGACCATAAATATCCCCGCTGGTCCGCAGCCCGCATCCAATATTCGCCCCAAAGGGAGTAGCGATGGCTTCAATTCAGCTAATATCCGCTTCCAATAATGACTTTTGGCAGAGCGATACTCCTCCGGTATTTTATCTTTCAGATAGCGTTTCCACCAACGTATTTCCGCCGCCTGAGCAATTTTCCAACGTAACTTCATCTTGCAAAAGTAATTTGTTTTCAAAAACCATTCGATAGAATAAATGTTTTTTACATCTTTGCCAGAAATAATTAGGGTGTACGGTGCCGAAGGATAGATGACCAAAAGGAATGCATCAAAAATATTACTAATGAAATTATCAGTTTATAGCGACGAATACTTTATGAAGCAGGCTTTGCATCAGGCGATTCTAGCAAAAGAAGCAGGCGAAATACCGGTCGGTGCCGTCGTGGTATGCGATAATGTCATCATTGCCCGTGGTCATAACCAGACGGAACAATTGACGGATGTCACCGCTCACGCCGAAATCATCGCATTGACAGCAGCTTCCAACGCGCTGGGTAGTAAGTACCTGCCGGACTGTACCCTTTACGTCACGCTAGAGCCCTGTGTGATGTGTGCCGGAGCGCTCAACTGGGCAAAAATCGGGCGGATCGTCTATGGCGCTCAGGATGATAAGGCAGGATTTATGCGCTACGGCAAAGAATTACTGCACCCCAAAACAACGGTTGCCCTTGGTGTCTTACAGGAAGAATGCAGTCACTTGATGACGGATTTTTTCCGGAAAAGGCGGTGACGTAGTTGCAACAGCCTCCCGAAAACGTTATCATCTGCCTGTTTCCCACAGGCTGATGATTTTTTCCGTGCTAAACTAATGATTTTACTCGGTTTTTCTACCGGTTAATCACATTTTTAAATCGAGGGCGATGAGGGATTTTATCTCCCTGCTTTTTCTTTTTCATCTCTTCGTATTGAGCAAAGTTACCTTCAAAGAATACGACCTCCGCTTCATCCTCAAAGGAGAGAATATGGGTTGCGAGGCGGTCGATAAACCAGCGGTCGTGGGAAATAATCAGGGCACAGCCCGCGAAGCTATCAATGGCATCCTCCAAGGCACGCAGGGTATTAACATCAATATCGTTGGTCGGCTCATCGAGTAGTAACACATTGCCGCCCTCTTTTAGCGTCATTGCCAATTGCAGTCGGTTGCGTTCACCGCCGGACAGGACGCCAATTTTTTTCTGTTGGTCGCTTCCCGCAAAATTGAAACGACTGAGATAAGCGCGGGCATTCATCGACACACCACCGACGTCGAGTGTTTCGTTGCCTTGCGATACGACCTCATAGACTGTTTTGTTTTTATCCTGTAACTGCTCGTGTGCCTGATCGACATAAGCAATTTGCACCGTATCCCCAATGGTGATACTGCCCGAATCGGGTGTCTCAATGCCCATAATGAGTTTAAATAGGGTACTCTTTCCCACTCCATTGGGGCCGATGATACCCACGATGGCATTTTTTGGGATACTAAAACTAAGGTGCTCAAACAAAATGCGGTCGCCAAAAACCTTGGAGACATTCGCAACATCAATAACCTGCGTCCCAAGACGCGGACCCGCAGGAATGAAAATTTCCATTTTCTTTTCTTTCTCTTTAACGTCTTCGCCTGCCAGTTTTTCGTAGGCATTTAGCCGGGCTTTACCTTTGGTTTGCCGTGCTTTGGGTGCCATTCGTATCCATTCCAATTCCCGCTGCAGCGTCTTCCGCTTCTTGCTTTCCGCCTTCTCTTCCTGCTCGAGGCGGTTGGCTTTTTGTTCCAGCCAGGAGGAGTAATTACCTTCCCAGGGGATTCCCTCACCCCTATCAAGTTCAAGTATCCACCCTGCTACATTATCAAGGAAGTAGCGATCATGCGTCACAGCGATAACCGTCCCCGGAAAGTTTTTTAGATACTGCTCCAGCCAATGGATGGATTCGACATCAAGGTGATTGGTCGGCTCGTCGAGCAGTAAAACATCCGGATTACTCAACAAAAGGCGCGCCAGTGCGACCCTCCTTCGCTCCCCTCCTGACAATACACTCACGGAGGCATCATCCGGCGGGCACCGAAGTGCCTCAAGCGCAGTATTGATTTTATTATCAATTTCCCAGGCATTGTGGTGGTCCAACTTCTCCATCAGTACGCCCTGCTCTTCGATGAGTTTCATCATGGCATCCTCATCCATCGGCTCGGCCAGTTTCATATTGATTGCCTCATAGGCAGCGAGCGTATCCATGATGTCCTGAACACCCTCCTCCACAATCTGGCGGACATTTTTGGAGTCATCCAACTGCGGCTCCTGTTCCAGATAGCCGATTTTATATTCTCCATCAAAATGTACGTGTCCCTGAAAGGATTTGTCGATACCGGCGATAATTTTCAGCAGGCTGGATTTTCCGGAGCCGTTTAATCCCAGTACGCCAATTTTTGCACCGTAATAAAAGCTGAGCCAGATATTCTTCAATACCTGCTTGCTCGGGGGATAGATCTTGGATACCCCCTCCATTGAAAATATTACTTTATGATCTGCCATGTTTTTGAATTTGAATGAAAATAAATTTACCCATCCTGCCAAACCAAAGGTTCTTATCGGCTTAGATACATAGACCGATTCTTGTCCAGTTCCCTGAAAAACGGATCGGACAAATCTCGAATAAAACGGATGGACTCTCCCGTCGATTTCATCTCCGGACCGAGGTTTTTATCCACATTCGGGAATTTATCAAAGGAGAAAACCGGTACTTTTATCGCATAACCGCTCGGTTGCGGACGAATATTAAAATCCTTCAGTTTATGTGTTCCCAACATCACTTTGGTCGCGATATTCAAATAAGGCACTTTATAGGCTTTTGCAATGAAAGGCGTTGTCCTCGATGCTCGTGGATTGGCTTCGATAACATAGACCTTTTCGTCTTTGATAGCAAATTGTATATTGATTAGCCCTTTTATTTTGAGTGCTTTTGCCAGCTTTTCGGTGTATTCCACCATGGTATTGACGACATCAACCGAAAGGCTATAGGTCGGCAATACGGCTGAGCTGTCGCCGGAGTGAATCCCTGCCGGCTCTATATGCTCCATGATGCCCATGATGTGTACCTCGTCTCCATCACAGATGGCATCGATTTCAGCCTCTTTGGCTCTATCGAGGAATTGGTCGATTAACACATTGTTATCCGGCATGTGTTTGAAGATGCTCAATACCTGTTGTTCCAGCTCTTCGTCGTTGATGACAATCCGCATACGTTGCCCACCCAATACGTAAGACGGACGCACCAGTACCGGATAGGTCACCCGGTTGGCAACAGCGATAGCTTCGTCGGCATCCGTTGCTGCACCATATTGCGGATAGGGAATGTCCAATTCCTTCAGCAGGTCGGAAAAAGCCTCGCGGTCTTCTGCCAAATCCATAGAGGCATAATCAGTTCCTATAATGGGGATGCCGATTTTTTCAAACCTATCTGCCAGCTTGAGTGCTGTCTGTCCTCCGAGTTGTACGATGATGCCCTCGGGTTTTTCGTGTTCGAGTATTTCCTCGAGATGCTCCCAGAAAATAGGCTCAAAATAAAGCTTGTCTGCAATGTCAAAATCCGTCGAGACCGTCTCGGGATTGCAGTTAATCATGATGGATTCGTAGCCGACTTCTTTGATTGCAATCAGCCCATGCACACAGCAGTAATCGAATTCGATACCCTGTCCGATGCGATTCGGACCCGAACCGATGACGACGATTTTCTTTTTATTGGATACGACACTCTCATTTTCTGTATCAAAGGTAGAGTAAAAATAAGGTGTTTGTGCCTGAAATTCCGCCGCACAGGTATCCACCATTTTGAAGGTGCGGCGAATGTTTTCTTTTTTCCGGTATTCGGTGACTTCTCTGGTATTTATCCGCAAAGTCCAGGCTATTTGAGCATCTGAGTAGCCGTGTTGTTTTAGCTCTAGCAGAAAGTCGCGGGGCAAATCCTCGGCAACGTTATACGATAGTAACCTTTTTTCCAATTTGACTAACCGGTCGATTTGCTTGATAAACCAAGGGTCAATTTTTGTCAGCTTTTGAATAGTCCTTTTAGGAACACCCAACCGCAGCGCGTCCTTCAAGCGGAAAATACGGTCTTCGCTCACCTGCTCTAGCCGCTGCATAATGTCTGCGGTGCGAATCCACTCTTTCATATCCGCTCCTAACCCCATGCGATTATTTTCGAGGGACTGGATGGCTTTTTGCAGGGCTTCAAGAAAGCTTCTTCCGATACCCATCGTCTCCCCAACACTTTTCATCTGTAAGCCAAGGCGATGGTCGGAGCCTTGAAATTTATCAAAATTCCAACGCGGTATTTTCACAATCACATAATCAAGCGTTGGCTCAAAGAAAGCTGAAGTTGATTTGGTAATTTGGTTATTCAACTCACTAAGGTGATAACCCAAAGCCAGCTTGGCGGATATTTTTGCAATGGGATAACCCGTCGCCTTACTCGCCAATGCAGAAGAGCGCGAAACCCTTGGATTGATTTCGATGATAATCAACTCCTCAGTCTCCGGATTTTGCGCGAATTGGATGTTACAGCCTCCTGCAAATTTTCCAAGAGAGCGCATTGCCCTGATGGATTGGTTGCGCATCTCCTGATAAGCGGTATCAGACAGGGTCATGGCGGGAGCAACCGTGATGCTGTCTCCTGTGTGAATACCCATTGGGTCGAGGTTCTCGACGGTACAGATGATGACCACATTGTCATTGGCATCACGCAACAGTTCCAACTCAAATTCCTTCCACCCAAGCACGGCTTTCTCCACCAGTACTTCATGTGTTGGAGAAGCCTGCAAGCCACGCCGCAGGGCTGCATCAAATTCTTCCTTGTTGTGAACAAACCCACCACCGGAACCTCCAAGTGTATATGAAGGGCGGATGACCAGCGGAAAACCAATTTCCTGTGCAGCTTCCTTCCCTTCGAGGAAAGAGTTGGCTATTTTGGAGGGAGCAACAGCCATTCCAAGGTCGATAATATGTTGCCGAAAGGCTTCCCGATTTTCGGTCAGTTCGATGGCATTGAGGTCCACACCGATTAATCGAACGCCGTATTTATCCCAAACGCCTCTGTTTCCAGCCTCAATCGTGAGGTTGAGGGCTGTCTGCCCGCCCATGGTGGGAAGTACGGCATCGATTTGTCGCTCTTCGAGGATTTGAATCAGGCTCTCTACTGTTAGCGGTAACAAATAGATATGATCGGCGGTGACATCGTCCGTCATAATCGTTGCTGGATTAGAATTAATGAGGCTGACCTCAATGCCTTCCTCACGCAGCGACCTTGCAGCCTGACTACCGGAGTAATCAAACTCGCAGGCTTGCCCGATAATAATCGGACCGCTCCCGATGATTAATACCGACTTGATTGAAGTATCTTTTGGCATCTAAACGCATTTATTAAAAGTGCCCGTTTTGGTCATAAAAACGGGCACTTTTAGATTATTATTCAATATCAATATCAATGGGCTTTGTGTAGTATTCGATTTCCGCCCGAATATCTTCGCCATCTTCTTTTTTTAACCTAGTCTGCTTTTTCACGATATACAACTGCCCTTTTCCGGGTTCCAACTTCCTCAATTCATTGGAGGGAATTTTAAACTCCAAATCGCTATGCGGCCCGCGCACCGTATAGGAGATGGCTTTGTTGTTTTTATCACTAATTAGAAAAACGTAGGACTCGCCCTCCCCCAGTGCTTTACCAACAACAACAACCACCATTCCTTCATCGCGAGACACCTTCCCTTTTAGATAAAAATCTTCAATGGGTGCCATCTTAATTTCATAGCTATAAGTCTTACCTTTATAAGTATGTTTGAACTTAAATGAATCGGAATAATCCGCCTCTCGCGATTGCACGTAGCGGTATATTTTGTCTTGAATATTTTTCACCTGCATTCCACTTCCGTGAAAAGTAACACCTCCCTCGAACTGGAGCGGCTTGACATTGGTAACGGTGTCGCCTTCGAGGAAAGTTGCCACCCCTTTTAGTGAGCCCTCATCTGCGAGATAGCGAACGAAATAATCGGAGTAAATCGTAGTTTTGGGAGCGTGGGATGTATCCGCATCAGAAGATTGACAGGAAAAAAGAGCGCAAAACATCAATATTAGAAACCAAAAATAGCGGCTGTTCTTCATCCTATTATCAAATTTGGATGCAAAGATACTCAAGTTGTTTGAAATGACCTTATAATAACTCGAAATTATCATGGTCATCGCATAAAAATTGAGGGGTTAAATGAGCCTTTTGTACCGGTGGGTTCGGGAGACTAAGGTACCGTAAATTTTCCAAGTAGGGCTTTCTCATAAAAATAATTCTCATTTATTCAGTCAAGATAATTGTAAGTTCTCAATACGGGTGCGTGTGTAGGATTACCATCCTATATCTTTCAGAAAGGAACAATGAACAGATGTCAGGGCTACGCCCCTTTATTTTTTTTTGTAGTTCCACTTATTACG
>JALVDO010000889.1 GCA_027008975.1 Saprospiraceae bacterium
ATGATTATGGTTATACATAAATGGTACCCGACACTTATTTTATGCTTTGTGCTGCTTGTCGCAAATGTAAGTGTGCAGGCGCAGGAACTTAGAGAAAATGAAAAAGGTGAAAAGATTATTGTATGGGAAGATGGTTCCTGGCAATACTTTTCCGACTATGGAAGTGACGACCCGAATACCTTCCATTATCCGGGAGAGGACGTACGGAAAAAGCTCCCCACCTTTACCGGAAAGGTAGATCCCCTCGATGGTGCTATTCCCATTACTGAAGCGGATATTCAAAAGATTGCCATTCGCAAAGCACAACTTGCCAATGAAGCTGCCGGCATTACTCAAAATCGTGCCAAACAGGCGACTCAAAATCGAATTACAATCGAAAAAGAATTGGCCGTAGCCAGACAATCACCCGATAGCGATAGCGAAACCATTCGCAAAATAAATATTCGCCTCGATGCCGCCCGCCGTGTCGAAGAAGCAGCCATTCGCGAGGCTCACGAAGCACAAAGGGAATCACAGGCGGCAGACCAACTTACCAGAAAGGGAGCTTATGTGAAAGTATTTCAGGAGGAAAGAGCTGCTCGCCGACGAGGTGAAAATACATCCAGTGAATACAAATTGGCGAGTGAGCAATCCTATTCCGATATTATTCCTTTGGCGGAGAATTACGATTACCAACCCAAAAGGGAAAACCTGCTCATCAATCCCCCTGATGAAACTTGTAAAATAGTCTTTGTAGGCAAGGATGAACGCACGGGAGGAAGAAGGCGAGACGTGAAGAAGAGTTTCCTGTTTTCTTATACTGATGACAGGCTGCGCCCTTACCTTAAAAACAAAGAATACCTTCGTTGTGAGGGCTTTTTGACTTCTCTTGATGGTGGATACAGGTATTTGACGCTCGAATTTACCTTCGCTTATCCGAATGCCCGCGAAGCTTATGGTTTTATCGAAGAGGGGAGCATTCTCACCCTCCGCTTGCTAAATGGCAACTTCGTCAATCTCTTTTCCGGAGAGATGGAAAGGGGGAGCTACAATACCAAAACGGAAGAGTTGACCTATAGTGTTTATTACCCTATTGATAACAGCCAGTTGAAGTTGTTGAAAAATGGAGAATTGGATGCCATTCGGGTGTTTTGGAGCACTGGATTTGAAGAATATGAGGTATATCAACTAGACTTTTTTATCAATCAGTTGCATTGCTTGGAGCAATAGGAGGATATTGTCTTAGTGATAAATTAATTCCATATTGTAGAACAAAATTCCATTTATTTGCGTTGAATTGATGAAGTGTAAATACTTACCACCTCATGACTTAAATCAAAAAATGAATGAGTGACCGATCCTTCGGTGAAAGCCCTGCCTGCACGTATGTGTGGGCTTTCAAGGGGGCGAACCTCCCTCATTACATTCAGGAGACAGGCCGAAGCGGGAGGGCTGGCTTATTTTAGAAGTAAAGACGAGAAGAAATTGAATGTCGAACATCGATTAACGATTAACGATTTTAGAAGTTTTTATGTCTTGTGTCTTGTCCTGAAATAACTTGACTCGAAAAGTCAATAAAATTCAGGACGATACAAAAAGAAGTTTGATTTAGAAGAAT
>JALVDO010000890.1 GCA_027008975.1 Saprospiraceae bacterium
GATCAATTCCAAAAGGTATACTCCGACGAGACCGGAAAGTTGATTGATGAGGAAGTCCGGATGATACTCACGCAGCAATACGCCAGAGCGATTGATTTATTGACGAAACACCATGATGATTTGGAATTATTAGCCCAAACGCTTCTCGAAAAAGAAGTACTTGTCAAGTCCGACTTGGTAAAATTACTGGGGGAACGCCCATTTATTGATGAAAAGGATGTCTCCGCTTCGCTGGATAAAGAGTTTAAAAAGAAAGAAGAAGAGGACGAATAACTATTTGAGCAATATAAAAATAAAAAGGAGTACCGTCGTTATAAATCCTATCATAAAGATATTATAAGAGACGGTGAGGTAGCGGTATTTCCGGTCTAAAACCTGCCCTAGGAAATACAAATCGCGTACCATGTTGCCTACCAGCAGGTCTTCTTCCCGAAAGACTTCATCAATTGCTTTTTCGTACTGAGGCAAACTCAGGTGAACAAAATTTCCAAAAAAAGCAATGTTTTTCTTTATCTCACCCATCTCTTTTTCTCCTTTGTTGACGGTTGTTACTTTCGGGCGGACGGATAATACAGCAAAGATTAAGGAGGTAAGTCCCGTAACTAGGAATATAATGACGGGTATCAAAATGATGGGGTTGGTCGCGGCAATATTCCGATAAGACAGGAATGTGATAAGCAAACTGATGATGATGGAGTTAACACTTATCAGCATGGACGCCTTTTTGTCGGCAATAGAGGAGAGGTTAATGTGATTGCGATAGTTTGACCTGAAAAACGTCTGCATACTGCGGTCGTCCAACCCCTTAAACAAGGGCTTTTCCAAGCTGGTCAAAGCCGTAGAAGGTATTGAGCGCTCCTCCTTTTCAATCCTTAATTTTTGTAATAAAACACTTTCGCTCAATGCGTGTTGATAACTCTTTTGCGCATAAGGTGTACACAGTTTCTGGCGAAGTAGCTCCTCTAGTTGAGCTCTTGCCCATTCCATTCGGTTATAACTTTTCCCCAAAAGGAATTCCCGCTCCAACCGCAGCAAAGCGTGGTTGGTCGGATAGTCATTGATATAGACACAAATCGTTCTCGCATCCGACAACAAACAGGCACCCTGACTTGGATGTCCTCCGGCAAAAACATCATTTATAATGGCAAGGACAGTATTACTGTCTTTTGCCGGATATCCTTCCTTGCTCAAAAATGAGCTGGCAACTTTCAAGCTGCCTTCGACAGGGGAAGAATAGTCAAACCAGTAGCCCGTTATCAAAAAGTAAGCTGCGAGTAATGTCGTTTCAGAGTTATCCAATGTATTTTGCTGTGAAAGCAATTCCCTGGTCGTTTGCACAATTTTATCGACCATTGCATAATTGTGAAGCAATAGTCGGTTGTCATTTCGCTGGGCAAATAACAGACGTACATGCTCATCTGCATCCGTCAGAATGGATGTCCCCTCAAATGAGAAATGTATGCCCTGTTTTGATTCCATGCGGTAAATGTACGGCGTTTTGGGTGTTTTTCATAGACTGGGGTGGATTTTATTGCGGAAATTGCATGGAGATAAGGGCAAAAATTTCCCGCCCAAACGTGCAGTCGGCACAATTATC
>JALVDO010000891.1 GCA_027008975.1 Saprospiraceae bacterium
TTATGATGTTGCCACAACGGAGGATTTCAGAGACTTGTGCGAGGAGGTTTCCGGAATGGATTTGGACTTCTTTTTCCAACAATGGATATATGGAGAGGGCTATCCGATTTATGAATTAAACTGGAGTACTACTGATAACGGGGGCGATTACACCCTAAATTTCACTATTAACCAACACCAATCCTGGCAGGTGTTCAAAATGCCACTAGATATAAATATCACTACTTCTAGCGGTGAGGAAGTCGTCGTCGTTTGGGACAGTCTGCTTGCGCAAAATTTTGAAATTACTGTGACAAATGAACCATTGGAAGTAACAATTGACAAAAAGGACTGGGTACTCAAAAAAACGGGAGGTGACCCGGCCAATATCATTGGTAACCACATTGCAGGTGACTGCGTACTAACCGTCAGTGCTATCGGTAGTATTGGGTTCGACGAGCCCGATGGAAATGGCGATGGATTTATTTTTCCTTATAATGGTGCCAATACGCTCTACATTGGCAGCTTTATGGTCGGGAATAGCACAAGTTATGTAGCAGACGCCCTGGACGGGGTTGATGCCAACGACTGGGAGGTCAGTTCGCCTCCGCTCGGCTATTTACAAATGGGACTCACCAATGTGGCCGATCAGGACGGACAAGCGATTTACGACGATGCCGGTCACAGTTCGCCCAAGGACATTTCCGTTTTGCAAAGGAGTTATTCCTGGGCTGATGCTCCCAATGACAATTACGTCATCTTGGAATATACCATCAAAAACAATGGCATCAGCACGGCAGATAACATCTACGCCGGCGTTTATATGGATTTTGACATTGAAGATTATCAGGATGACCGGGTCGCAACCAACGAGGATTTGCAAATGGTATATATGTGGGGAACACCCCATGTCGGCGTCGAGGTTTTGGGCGAAAGCTCCGTTTCCAACCTAACCGCCATCAATAATCCGGACTATTTATATAATGGCTTTTCCGAGGCCGATAAATACAAGTTTTTGTCAGGAGCATTGGCATTTCCAGAGGGCAATCAGGCTGATGACTGGAGTTGTCTGGCATCGTCAGGTCCCTTTACCATCGCAGCGGGGGATAGCGTGAAGGTCGCCTTTGCCATCGTTGGAGGAGAAAACCTTGCCGACCTGCTTGTCAATGGAGATTTGGCTCGTCAAAATTATTCATTGATAACCGGATTAAAGGCAGTACCACAATCAGATGAACTGAGTCTTTTTTCGGTTTACCCGAATCCATTTGCAACATCTGCCACCATTACCTATGAGATAAAGGATAGGTGCCGGGTGGAAATCGACCTACTCAATGAGCAGGGCAAGGAGGTCGAACAATTGGTGGACGAACAAAAGAGAGCGGGGATTTATTCAATCAACTGGCAAAATCCGACCCTCCCCTCAGGTATTTATTTTTGCAGAATTACGATTAATGGAAAACATTTTTATAGAAAAGTCGTAAAGGAATAAGTACGCAAACACGTAAAATTACAAAGCCCATGATGATTAAAAAGATTTTTTGGACAATGGCGGCTATCTCTTTGATGCAAGTCCTCTTTGGTTGCAGCCAACCGGAGGAAGTGGTACGCCACGGAAAACACTATCAGCAACATCACGATTACTACAGTCTGAGTTGTGTTGTCAATTTGGTCAAACAGGATGCTGACAAAGCCTACCTCAAGAAAATCCTCGGCGAACCAATTGATATGGGGTTCGATTACCGGTATTTAATTGACTCAACAGGCGAAAATGGGTGTCCTATCGGAGCGGTTTTCCATTTCTCCGACCAAAAAGTTGTTGATGACCTGTGGATTGGAGAAATTTGTGAATAATTTACTTGCTATCTGAATGAAAATTTTTACCTTCGTCCACATCTTTGTAGTCCGTCAAAAATAAATTCAGAATCTCCAAGTTAAACGAATCGGATAAGGGATGACGTACTGACGAGGTTACACCTGTCACCACAGGCTTGATTATCCGATTCGTTTAACGGATTCTGAATTTATTATTTGCCTAAGCCTTTACCGATATTTCACAACATGAGCTTTTTTGATAATTTATTTGGAAGAAAGGAAGTAATAAAACACCAACCTGAAATCGTTTTCGGAAGGTACAGTGACTCTTATAAAACTGAAAAAGAATACGATGCATGGGATAAGGCGCTTTCCTTTTTTGAAGAAGAAAATTATCTAGACTCCTATCGACAATTTTTTATTTACCTCAACGATGAGCAACAAGGGAATGTCCTTTGGAAGGAAAATAAAGGAGCATTGCATTTTAAATTCTTTCAGGGTTCTGAACTGATAGAAGGTGTAGCCAATCAATCAACACTAAAGGCGAAAGCAAAAATAGCCAATGCCGGCAAATTGAATATTGGACTGATGCGGAAGCTGTTGGAACGGAATTTTGAATTAAAATATTGCCGTTTTGGCATCGATGAGCAAAATGGCATTTATCTACTCTTTAACTCCTATTCTGTTGACGCTTCTCCTTACAAACTGTATTTTGGACTAAAGGAATTGGCTACGACCGCTGATAAACTGGACGATTTACTGCTCGATGAATTCAAGGGGCTAAAACCGGACCATCAAGAAATTATCACGCCACTCAATGACAACGAAAAGCAATTGAAATATCACTTTATTAAAGAGCAATTGACGCAAACAATCGAAGAGGCAGAAAATGGCAAACTCGATGCCACTCAATATCCTGCCGGAATTGGTTTTTTGCTGCTGGCAACTGTTTATAAGCTGGATTTCCTGATTAAACCGGAAGGCTTTATGATGGAGACGCTGGAGCGTGCACACCGTTTTTATTACGCCAATACATCGGACAGTCCGATTGAGAAAAATCATGACTTATTGAAAGAAATGGCTTCCCTCCAGACCAGAAGTAAGGAGGACTTCTTCAAAGAAATGTACCGGACCAAATCAACCTTTGGTATCACACCTTCGGCTTCTTTCTCGCAAATAAAGACAATTATTGACACCCATATTTCACAAATGGACTGGTACGAAGAGGAAGGGTATGATAAAATTGCACTTTCCATTCCACAATTCATCGTGGGGCATTGCCTCTTCAATTTCGCGGTACCACTACCGATAAAAGATTTGTTTATCTTATTTTATAGAGTGACGGAACATCCCTTCTTCGACAAATTGGGCTTCGAGCCGCCTCTTGTAGTGGAAGAAGATGGAAAATTCGGTATAGACAAGGGTGAAATAAAAGATTTATTAAATACCATTCGCAAAAGGTATCAGGATACTTATCCGAGGTTTCACCCTTCGATATCTGCTATTGAATTTAAAAAAATGACGCGCTTTGCCAGGAGCTTTTTGATAATGGTAAGAAATTTAGACTTGACAAAAAAATAATCAATGGAAGGATACAAGACTATATTATTTTCGACAGCGGAAGGGGCCGCCACCATCACCCTTAACCGCCCCAATGTATTTAATAGTTTTAACGAACAATTAGCAACAGAGGTAAAAGCAGCGTTGACTGTCTGTCAGGAAGATGAAGCCATCCGCGCAATCGTACTAACGGGAGCCGGAAAGGCATTTTGTGCAGGGCAAGACCTGCAAGAAATAACAGGAGACGATGCCCCCTCACTATCCACCATCCTCTCCGAGCGACTCAATCCACTAGTCCTGCTTATTCGAGAAATCGAAAAACCCATCATCGCTGCTGTCAATGGCGTTGCAGCAGGTGCCGGTGCAAACATCGCCTTAGCCTGCGATGTGACAATTGCAACCCAATCAGCTAGCTTTATCCAGGCATTCAGCAAAGTAGGCTTAATCCCGGACTCGGGCGGAACTTTTTTCCTACCACGGCTCATTGGCCAGCAACGCGCCATGGGATTGATGATGACCGGAGAAAAAATATCAGCGGAAGATGCCGAGCGCATGGGAATGATTTACAAATCCTTCTCCGATGGTGTGTTCCACAAGGAAGTTAACGACTTTGCCCAGCGCATAGCCAGGATGCCAACCAAAGCCCTCGGACTAACCAAACGCGCCCTTAACTACTCCTTTGAGAATACCCTCGAACGCCAATTGGCCATCGAGGATAATTTACAAGCTGAGGCCAGCCTGACGGAAGATTTTCAGGAAGGTGTTGCCGCCTTTGTAGAGAAACGCCATCCGGTATTTAGCGGAAAGTAATGACGTAGTTCGCGTACTATTGACAAAAACCGAAGAAAAGGAGGAAAGCGAACCAAGCAATTACTATTTCAAAATAGCACCTCCTAATCTTCGATAAGTCTTTTGCCAAAACTCTTATTACTTCGCTCAAAGATAACGGGGTGCGTTGCTGAAAACAATCTACTACGGGCTATTTAATCTTTTATTAACCGCATTTGCATAATTTAACAAAAAATATGGGGATTTTATCGTATTTTTGTCATATTGTTAAAAGTTAGATATAAAGATTTTCCTCGGTTTTAACGTTTTGTTTCAGGCGGATTACTCACACTAAATTAATGGGCAAAAAAAAGAAAATACCATCCATCAACCCCTATCTTTCCACACCCACGCGAAAGAGAGACAGGCCCGACATTCAGGAATTATTTAAGGGAATTAAGGCGGGTAACTGGCAGCATTTGAGCCGGGCAATCACGTTGGTGGAAAGCAGATCAGCACAGGATAATGTAAGCGCAAAGGAGTTAATTAAACTTTGCCTACCACTGAGTGGCAAGTCCTTCCGAATGGGCATAACGGGTAGCCCCGGAGTGGGCAAAAGCACCTTTATTGAAGCACTTGGGGTGCAGCTCATTGAAGCGGGGCACAAAGTCGCCGTTCTGGCTATAGACCCATCAAGCAGCATCAATAAGGGCAGTATTCTCGGAGATAAAACGAGAATGGATCGGCTTTCTTCCCACCCACACTCCTTCGTCCGCCCCTCCCCTGCCGGAGACTCCCTAGGTGGTGTTGCCCGCACAACCAGAGAGAGTATCATCTTATGTGAAGCCGCCGGATATGACCGGATTATTATAGAAACCGTAGGAGTCGGACAATCAGAAATTGCCGTCCACTCAATGACCGATTTTTTCCTTCTGTTGCTACTACCGGGCGGTGGCGACGAACTGCAAGGTATCAAGAGAGGCATTATGGAAATGGCAGATTTGATTCTTATCAACAAAGCCGATGGAGAACGGGAAGCAATCGCCAAAAAATCAAAGAGGATGGTACAAAACGCCCTACACATCCTCCCACCGGAAGATAAAATTTGGACACCGCCTGTAGAAACTATTTCAGCATTAAAACAAAAAAATTTAGACGTTGTTATGGCTATCATCAGGAAGTATCAGCAACTTGCAACAAAAGAGGGGTTGTTGGAGGATAAAAGAAAGCAGCAATCAGCTTTCTGGTTGGAGGAGTCTATCAACTATCAACTTAAAAACTTCTTTTTCCAAAACCCTAAAATAAAGGAGCGATACAAAACACTAAAATCTGATGTTTTGTCCAATAAAATCACTCCTTTCGAGGCAGCAGATGAATTGTTTCGTACTTTTGTCAATTGATTTCGCCCCATTTATCAGGAAAAGTGCCCATATTATCTTAAAAAATTGTTTTTGTAGTTTATAATTGATTATAATTGTGATTGTGTAGTTCTATAAATCCACACAATCAATAACTTATTCTTAAAATTTTATTTAAATGAGATCATTTACCATTACTGCCGTTGTTGTCATCATTGCTTTAATCTTCCTGATGGGAGGCTGCAATAAATACAACGGATTTGTCGAACAAGAAGAAAATGTCGAGAATGCATGGAGCAAGGTACAGAGCGCTTACCAGCGCAGAGCCGATCTGATACCCAACCTCGTCGCAACCGTCAAGGGCTATGCCGAGCATGAGCGCGGGACACTCGAAGCTGTCACCAAAGCGAGATCAAAAGCGACCAGCATCACCATTGACCCTGCTAATGCGACGCCGGAGCAATTAAAACAATTCTCCGAAGCGCAATCCGAATTATCAAAATCGCTTGGAAGATTGATGATGATTTCTGAAAATTATCCGGACTTAAAAGCCAATGCTAATTTTAGAGAATTACAGGCGCAACTGGAAGGAACAGAGAACCGCATCAAAGTAGAGCGCGATCGCTTCAATGATGAGGTGACCAAGTTTAATAAATCAGTGAGAAAATTCCCGGCCAGTTTCTTTGCTTCCATTTTTGGATTTAAAGAAAAGGCTCAGTTCTCTGCACAGGAAGGAGCTGAGAATGCACCAAAGGTCGAATTTTAATATGATTCGTTTTTTCACAAAAAAGGAGGAAGAGGACATCATCAATGCCATTCGGAAAGCAGAAGCCAAGACTTCCGGAGAGATTCGCGTCCATATTGACAGTAAGCTTCAAGGCGATGTGCTGGCAGAGGGATTGGAGATCTTTGGTCGTCTGAAAATGCACGAGACCAAGCTAAGGAATGGCATTTTGATTCTCATCGCTCCAAGGGATAAGAAATTTGCTATCATAGGCGACGAAGGCATCCATCAAAAAGTCGGGGATGATTTTTGGAATGCTGAAAAAGAGTTGTTACAGACCTACTTCCGAAGCGGCAAGTACAGAGAGGGTGTCTGCGAAGCCATTGATAGAATTGGCAATAAACTAAAAGTCTTTTTCCCTATTCAGGAAGATGACAAAAATGAATTGCCTGATGAGATTTCTTACGGAGAATAAAAAATATTGAGCTTGTTGGGAAAGTTTCCCGACAAGCTCTCATTTTTTTTGCAGGTA
>JALVDO010000892.1 GCA_027008975.1 Saprospiraceae bacterium
GTTGGTCTTTCCTAACGGAGCAGATTTTGATGATAATAGAGGTGATGCCACTTGGTATGCATTTCATTGTTGTGGGGAAGCCGGACTGTATCAAGCGGACGATATTGGTTTTACAAAGAGAATTGTCGATACTCTCAAAGCAGAACTAAATATAGACGAGCGTCGAGTATATGCAATCGGCGGCTCTAATGGGGCTATGCTGGTACATAAAATTGCAGTTGAACTACCGGACATTTTCGCCGCAGTAGCGGAGAATCAAGGAACGGCAGGGGGAAAACGGGACACCCTTGAGCCTTTCTTGGTTGCCGAGCCAATGCAACCCATCCCTTTTATCCTAATACATGGAAGAAATGACCATAAAGTCCAATTTAACGGCGGGTGGACGGCCAGTACCGATACTAAGAGGTACGATCTTTCTTTTGCGGAGTCGGTGGGTATATGGGCGACTAACAACGGATGCAATCTGCAGCCGGATACAACCGTTGTGCAGGGGCTCAATGGAAGGGTCTGGATTATGGACTACAACGGTTGTACCGCAGGAGCAGATGTAAGGGCAATCGTAATCGAAAATAAAGGACATGGCTGGCCAAGCTTAGAGTCAGCGGGCTATGATGGCACGAATGTCTCCATTGACTTTTTGAAAAATCATTCTAAATAAATTATCGTATTATGAAAAAACACACGCTACTTTTATTAGTGATATTAACAATATGGGGATGCCAAAAAGACGATGACAATCCCACGCAAGATATTGTTTATGGCAAAAACCGTTTCACAACGATGGTTGATGGGGTTGAGCGGGAGTATTATGTCCACGTACCGCAATCATACAGGGGGGATGTAGGCGTGCCCGTAGTCTTTATGTTGCATGGAACGAGTGGAGATGGATTGAGGTTTTATAATATATCCGGCTGGAAAGAAGTGGGCGAAGCGGAAAATCTTTTGTCCGTTTATCCATCGTCCGGAAAGTACTGTATCAAGGAGGATGATGGCACAGTCAAGCACACGACCAAATGGAATGCTTTTCCCAGCAATTGGGATTTTTGTGCCAGCGAAACCCCTTTGGATGACATCAAATTTTTTCGCCAAATCATTGACGAGCTCAAGACTCGATACAAAGTCGATAGCAAAAGACTATACATTGTAGGCTTCTCTAATGGTGGACAGATGGCATACCGGTGTGCCTTTGAGATGAGCGATGTATTTGCGGCTGTCGTTGAATCAGCCGGGAAAGGCTCGCCTGTTGGTACTCCGGTAAGGAACATTCCTATTACTTATCAATTCGGGAATATAGACCGGATGCTATTTCCTGATCCAAACACCATTGTCCTTTTGTCCAAGTTTGATTCCCTGCTTCAAAATTCACCGCGATTTATGGACATGGCAAGTGACCATACCGTACCGTTTCATTATTCAGACCAATATACCCTCGAAGGAGATACATTAAAGACGATGACGGCTACATTTGAAAGTGTTCCCGGTGGTGAAGACAGAGAATTTAGATTTACCCTCATCCATGGTCTTGGCCACCATTATCCAAATGGCACGAATCATCCATGGGAGGGCGCTAAGGAAAATTGGAAGTGGATGAAGCAATATACACTGCCTTAGTACTCTGTCAACGTTTGAATGTCGGATAAAAAGAGGGAGCAGATTATCCGATAATTTAATTTTGACAGCGTACTTAATAGGCATCATGGGCAGATGGCAATTTCGTCCAACAGATTCTGACTTTATATGTAACTGCTTACGAGCAGTACACCGTTTTTGTCCCTGAAATGCCTTTTTTGATTTAAACCATGTGGCGGTAAGTAGTTACAGACTCAGAAAACAATAAAGGTTCCTCCATACATTGTCGATTCATTTTGTAGCACCACAAAATACAGCCCTTTGGATTTTGGTGTCTTTAAATGGTACATTTGTCCTGATTGTAGCTTTTTCGATAGGAATAATTTACCTTGTATATTAGTGATTTTTAAAGAAAAAGTGCAGGCCGGGTTTATTTTAGATAAATCCAAATGAAGGGAACCGCTGTTTGAAACCGGATTTGGGGAGAGGATTTCTTCAATCTTGTGAAAGGTCGGCTCACTTGATTGAGTCAGACCCAGTAAATTATTTTCAGCGATAAAATTGGCGACTTCCTCTCCGTTAATCTGTGCCATTTGTGTATTGGGGTGCCAATGACCACCAGCGTAATTCGCGTTGATAATGTGTGTTTGGTCGAAGTAATAAATGCCTTGGGCTTCGCCTCCACTACTCGCTACTACGTCTTGTACGCGCGTCCGAAAAACGTCCGAAGAATTCATCGGTCCGGTTAGGCAAAGGATTTTGACACTGGGATAATAGGATTTCAATTTCGCGATAAATTCGACATACGGCTCTTTAAAATTTTGGTCGGTCAGCAAATCGCAACTGTGGTCATTTGTCCCCAGATTGATGACAATCAAGTCGGGTACATAATCGGAGTGATGGTATTGATTTTGGGGCGTGAGAGGGTCATCCGCAAATATCTTTTCATAGAGTACTGGCACGACATCACCCTCAGAACAAGCCCAATTGTAGGTGATACCACGCCCCGAATAGGCGATTGCCTGATACTGGGTGTTGAGTATCCTGCTACAGATGGCTCCGTAGGCGAGATAATTATTCTCCTTATCGGAGCTAAATCCATTGGTGGGAACATCCTCGTTGCCGTATCCACAAGTGATGGAGTTGCCGATGAATTGGATTTTCTTTGTAGGTAATGGTTCCGGAGATAGCAATTCTCCGACGATATCGAAGCCCAAAAATTCGACTTTACCACAGAAGCTTTCCGTTCGCTTTGTGACCGTTACGGTATGGATGCTGTCCGTTAGACCTGTTTGGCATATTTCGCTAAGGTTTTCGTCTTCTAATTTGAATTTTTTTACAAATGCTCCGTCGATGAAAACATTGAAGTAATTGGGGTGTTGCCCTGCTGCTCCGTTGAGGTTGATTTTTACGGCAGTCCCCCTGAATTTGGCTTTAATGCTGATGCCGGGATAGGCGAAGGCGGGCTTTGAGGGATTGGAGAAGTCAATCCTCCCCTCGTACTGGATATTTTCATTGTCGGGTGTATAGGCGATGTATTCTTGGGCGGAGGCTGATGAAGTGACCAGTAGGAATATTAGCGGCGAAAAGAATTTGAGTGCTTTTACAATGCTCATTGTGAAATATTTTGTGCCTCAAATGTAATATTTTTTACTTGTTGCACAAAACACCAGGGTGTATTTCATTTTGTCGCATAGCAACATTACAAGGATTTCGATTCTTATTTTGGCGGCATATTTGCCATTTATGCAAATATGGTGACAAAATAATATCCGGTAGCCGTCTATTTATAAAATGTCTATTACTACGAAAACACAAAACTCATATTCGGTATCTTAAGGAAAAATGAGCAGTGCTGTAAAACTCATTAAGTAAATAATAAGGCGAAGGGGAAGAATTGAATCCATTCAGGTTGGCACCAAAATTAATCGATAAAGCACATTTCCATTTGTCATCTAACCTCCAGTCAAATCCAAAAGTAACATAGGAACCTATACTCATCCAGCCTCTCTTTGAAACGCTTCTTGTTTCAGAATAGTGGGTAGTAGTTGTTGTTGTTTTAACGGGGAATAAAATAGAGTTTTTTCTGCCGATTCTTACTGTTTCCCAAATCTTTTTTTTAGTATCCTTGACGAAATATCCCCAATAAAAAGCACCCCATAGTCCTACTCCTGCAAATGGTATTACCATGCTGGGCTTTTTAACCAAATCGTATTTATAACAAACGCCAAATGGCATTGCGTGGATTGGCATGTGTTTATCCATTTTTGGTAGTGGTACACCCTCACCGATAAACGAGCTTCCACTGGTAGGAACCGGAAGGCTCCCGGATAGGATGCTCCCTCTTACCTTGCGGAAGGTATACTCGTTGGTAACGAACAGGGTGTGTATGCTATCCGGAACCTTATGATGACTGTATCCAAAACTAAAAGCAAGAGACTTTCGGGGTTTGAAATACTTATCATAGGCAAATGTAAGTTCAAAATATCTATCTACCATCAAATCAACCCCCGCGTAACGGGTGGGCTCAAGGTTTGTTTTTTGTCCACGTATTGGCGATAAGCTGGTTGTTAATATTAAAATAAAAATAAATGTACGTTTCATAACTTTTGTTTATGACAAAAGTGAAGGTACTAAAGCCCGTTTTTAGAGGTAATTTGTAAACAACGCATTTTTTTTTCTACGATTTGTGAAAAAAAGGGTGCTTTATGCAAGTTTATTCACGTTTTGTAAGAAAAAATGAACGGAGTTTACAATACATAAATTGTTACTGCACATTACCATCTGTTTTTAGGCAGAAAAGAGTCGCTTTCATTTTAAATCATCGGAAAAGTGCCCTAAGTGCTTTCCCTTACGAAATTTTTCTTGGTTAAATTGTTCTGATTTACCTTTGGGTATCGTCAAACATTTCCACTCATCTGCCTTTAGCATTCTACCGATGTATACAATTTGACCAATGTGATACGCATAATGGGCTAATTGACGATTGACGGCTTCCATTACCGAATGCGCTTGATTTCTAATGTAGATTTTTGTATCAAAATCATCTTCATTTATGGAGTTTAAAGCCGAAAATAAACATTCCCAACCTTCGTTCCATTTTGCAATCAGTTCTTCTCGTGTTTTGATGACGTTTTCGAACTCCAAGTCCCGATTTCGCCATTCTTTTTCTCCATCCGCCGTTAAGAAATCTGTCCAGCGTGACAGCATATTTCCCCATAAATGATTGACGATAATGGCAATGGAATTGCTCTGTTCATTATATTGCCAAAATAAATCCTTATCATCTAATTGGCCGAAGGTTTTTTCTCCCACAGATTGGTAGTATTCAAACTGCTTGACGATGCTTTTTAAATTCATTTTCTTAACATTTTTCCATTTTTCAAGTAGTGATTAATGGCTTTCTCCCACCAATTCATTGATTCTATAAAACTCTTTTCTAAATCATTTTTGATGAATTCATTTTGCTCTTCGTTCAAGGCGGTATATTGGTAACTTATGTGTGATTTTGTGGTGCTCTTATCAACCGCTTCAAGTTGAATGTTGATTTTCACAACATTGACATCAGGTGTCACTCTTAGAAATTCAATAAAAAATTTGGCCTTATCATATTGTGTTACTTGCCAAATAGTCGTGGTATTCTCGTCATGCGGGGTAGAGAAAACGCAATCTCGTTCTATAAAGCCAGATTGCGAATAAATCATTTTGTAGTTCCAACCATCTAGCCAATCTTTTTCACGGACGGGACACAGTAATGGAAAAACATCATTGATGTTTCCCGTATTCAATTGGGTGAATTTCAGTGTTTTTTGTATTCCTCTAAATTCCATTATTGTTTCTTTTTTCTAATGAACGCAAATGTCGCCGCTTGTCTTGTACCCCCCGAAGACTGAGGCTGTTAATCAGACAGCAAAACATTGTCGAATAAGCAATATAGGCAACAAAATGAAATGCACCCAAAAAAAGGATTAATCCTGTCAAAACAAGAAAAACATATTTTCCTCATAAGTATTTAGAAATCACCTTTTTTTGTAATTTATTGATTGTCAGTACAAAGTGAGACGCTATATTCGCTTACAAACATCTGCAAACGACATTGAACGCCTAAGAAACGACTACGGCTTGATGACAATGCCCACATTTTTACACCGTCGGTAATCGACAGACGATTAACCATTATCCACATATCGCGGAAAACTAAAACTTAGAATCATGAGTACCATTAGAAATTCAGTATCACGAATCGGACAATAAGACATGGCTCCGAAATTTAAAACGTTGGAAGGCGGAAAGCAAGTGACCAAATTCCCACCTACTACCGAGGAAAGGCAACGGGATAAAAACGGTGAAAAAGCCGAACAGCCCCAATGGCGTAATATCATAGCCTGGGGCAAGACGGCGGAGACTATGGGTAATAAGCCTCAAAATTTAGTGAATGATTAATTTTTGTACACTTATCCCTTTTTCGGTGTAAATTTTCATAAATAATAAGCTCGAAGGAAGATCGTGTTTGTTAATCTTTGCAGAAAATGAGTGCCTACCCTGATTCAATTCCCAAGACAAATCCAATTTCCTTCCATTTATATCAAATACTTCACAGCCTACAATCACCTGATTTGAGGTTACTTCAAAAAACTCTGTTATGGGGTTGGGAGCAATAGAAACATTTATTTCATCTTCAGGTGTATCAAAATTGGATGAAGTCAATTTACCTTTTTTATTAATTACCACAAAGGTACTATCGGCAGCCACTTGCAAAGTATTAAAGTCATTGTCAATCATCAAAATTTTATCAATCTCTAAGTTCAATGTATCTTTAGACAATCCAAAAACAATATCTTCTATTACAATTGATAACTGGCCAAGTTGCCCTTCTCCAGTAATGGGGGTTTGATTGGTTCGTGTAATGGCTAACTCTATTTTTCCATTCGAATCATCGGACACTAATAAGTCCATCGCATCTTGATTGGAAGGATTATACCAAGCTGTTTCAGCATCTTCAAATTCCCATTCACCGCCTAGAATGAAATCAGGATTATACTTCATAGAAATAACAATTCCATAAAAATCATTGATTGGAAAATCAGCATCTCCGACACTTATATCAAATACAACGGAAGAACCGGTTTCAACATCAGAACTTTGAGGAGTCAGTTTGACTTGGGCGGTACTCCCTACGCTTCCACTACTATAATTATCCGGAACTACGACTCCGTGCGTTAAGTTAAAATTATCTCGAATGGTATTTTGAATATCATTTTGGTCCACGTCACCTTTGCCATCACAGTCGGCATAAGCATAATTGATGCCATTTGAAAAATTTTGAGCCCAAAGGTCTCCAATTGGCTGTGCAGCCCATGTATCATCCTCACCCGGCCGGTTAGGACCAGTAGCTCCAAAGGCAATCCCGGCATACAAAACATCAACACCATTCACAATACCATTGTCATTCACGTCTCCTGGCCAAATAAATTGCCCTGTAATTATTTGTACGTTTGCAATAAAGAGGAAAGAAATCAAAATATATTTTAAATAATTCATAGTCGTTTTTTTGTAGTAACTTCTCTAAGATAAGACGTCATCTTCGCTTTTGTATCCTAAAAGTAGTGAACATTCCTTCTTTTTTCAAGAACATTTTTTTACATTTGCCAAGGCCTTTGATGTTGATAATATAAATAAACATTTATATTGTTTTTTGGTATTTCGTTGATAGTCAACGCTTTAATATACTGTACATAATATTAATTGCAATATATATGTATCGTTTTGCCGCAAAAAAAAGTTCATGTTATAGTGACTAAAATATTGATTAATGCAAAATAGCAAGCTATTAAACCTAATTAAAAGCTTTTCTGCTGTGGAAAAAAAAAGCTTTTCTGTTTTTTTAGAATCTCCTTTTTTTAATAAAAAAGAGGTTTTAAAAAAACTGTGGATAGCGATTGAACAACAGGCACCATTTATTAATTCTGAGAAAATTTCGAAAGAATTTATCTTTGGCGTCCTTTTTCCGGGCGAAGAGTACGATGATAAAAAAATGAGGTATTTAATGAGTGATTTGTATAAATTACTTCTTCATTTTTTACTAATAAACGAAATAAATCCAAAAAGCGTTTCTAGTTCTTTATCCCTAATTGATACTTTTATCGACCGAAAACTAGACAAGCAATATATCCAGGAAATAAATCAATTGTCTAAGAAATTGTCCCAAGCCAAGATACATGATCAACAATATTATCTAGACAAGATTGAGCAAGCCGATAAAGAACAGCATTTTTTTGCTTCAAAAAATAGTAGAAAATTTGATAATAAAATACAGTATGGATCCGATAATTTAAATCGATATTTCGCATTAAAAAAATTAATTTATGCCTGTGCAATGCTGGATAGACAATCCTTTTTAAGGGGAAGTTACGACCTTGATTTGCCAGATAATTTCATTCCGTGGCTGGAAAAAAATGGTTGCTGGAATGAACAAATTATTACCATATATCTAACGATATTTAAGATGTTGAATCAAGAGGAGGATACCTCTTATTTTGATGATTTATTTCAATTGTTAAATGAAGACACAAGTTCTATTTCTTTTGAAGACTTAAAATCAATGCTACTATATGCCATTAATTTTTGTGTCAGAAAGATGCGAAGAGGAGAAACGGATTACGTAGAAAAAGCTTTGAATCTATATTTATTGGGCATCCATAAAAATATCCTTTTAGAAGACAATTATCTAACCCCCTGGACCTTTGGTAACGTCGTTAAGTTAGAACTTCGATTAAACAGGTACGACTGGGTGGAAAATTTTATTAAAAAATACAAGAATAAACTACATCCGGATTCTAAAGATAATACCATCGCGTATAACTTAGCCGAAGTATATTGCCATAAGGGAGACTATGATACAGCTCTTTCCCATTTATCGAAAGTTGAATTTTCAGACCTCAGCCACCATCTTGGCTCTCGAATTATGCTATCCAAAATATATTACGAATTAGATGAAGAGGAGGCACTACTTTCTTTGCTAAGTGCTTTTAACATTTTTCTAAAAAGAAATAAAAAAATATCTGATACCATCAAAAAAACCTGCCTCAATTTTTGCAAAGTACTCTTTCTCCTCGTCAGAGGAAAGCCCCTTCAGGCCGAAAGGGAACTATCCGCTGCCACACTTTTGGCCGAAAGAGCCTGGCTACAAAAAAAAATAGCTCAATTTAAGCCTATAAAGTGACAATTCGTTTTTCTTGTAATTAAAAATAAGATAATTTAAGTTTGTAATATACTGTTAATAAATGGTATACATATACTTTATTTATTAAAGTTGCAATTAATATCCCCTTTTCCCCCTTCGGCAAGTGCTAAAAACAGTTTTTGCATAACCTCTCAATGTACTTCATCTTTGCCTCATCAAGACGTTAATGTCTCCCTTTATTTGGAGTAAATCGCAGACACTTCAAAATTAAATACCTGCATTTATTCCGTATTTATTAATCATAAAATTTTTTATCATGCGAGTAAGTTTTTTTAAATTAATCGTTCCCTTGATGATGGCAGTATTGATTTCATCCTGTTCTCTTTTTGATCTTGACTTGTCACACGGACCAATTTTCCCTAACGACCCAACAGGTCCACCAACAGATTCCACAAGTGTGGATACTTCTAATGTTTCGACTTCACTTGGAGGAGATTGGGAGATAATTTTCTTCAATGATTCCGGGAGTAATGAGACTCATCACTTTAATGGATTTAGATTTAGTTTTAATGACGATGGATCTTTGGTTGCCGAAAATGGATCAGTAACTTACGTAGGCAGTTGGAGTATTACCAATGATCACCACAACGGTTCAGATGATCACCCTCACAATGGGACAGAACAGGAGTTTAATATTGACTTTTCATCACCGGACTCATTCGAAGAGTTGAGTGAAGACTGGGATATTCTAGCGAAGACAGATAATTTGATTCAGTTAACACATGTTAGTGGAGGCAATGGAGGAACAGATTTCCTCACTTTCCAAAGGTAATAGCAACCATTTCCCCCTTTAATTTAATTGGTATATATCCCTATGATACGGAGTTCTTTTTACATACCAATTTCATTTCCGAGCCGTTCCCAAAAACAGGAACGGCTCAATTTTAAAACGAACTCACAATAAAACTTTTATCCATGTTTGATTTATCTTCATTGCAATACAATTCGGAACACCCGGGATTAGAAACCGCCATATATACAGCATTATTCGCTATTGTTTTAGGGATACTGCTAGTTTTTACCTACGAAAACAATTGCCAAAATAACCAACCGATGTATGAGGTCAATAGTATCCGCCCCCTCACAAAAATATAGCATTTATCACACTTTTTTCGTTTCCCGAAAAAAATCTTATATTTACCTCAAGATTACTCTTTATCAAAATAGGCTGAAACGATGTCCACAGAATCACGAATTATGAAATTTTTACTCTCCACGCTACTCATCGGCCTGATAATGGCCGTGGGAACAGCACAAAACTATCAGGAAATTAAGCAAAAAGCTACCGACATCGAAGGAAAGGTTATCGAATGGCGCCGCTATTTTCACGAGCATCCCGAGTTGGGAAACCGGGAGTTTAACACTTCTGAAAAGATTGCGAAACACCTCAAGTCGCTTGGTATTGAGGTGACAACCGGTGTCGCGCACACAGGCGTTGTCGGCGTGCTGCGGGGGGGTAAGCCCGGTCCCGTCGTCGGGCTAAGGGCTGATATTGATGCGCTTCCCGTGACAGAGCGCGTTGATTTGCCCTTCGCATCCAAGGCGAAGTCTGAATATATCGGGCAGGATGTAGGCGTGATGCATGCTTGTGGGCACGATACGCATATTGCCATGCTAATGGGAGCGGCAGAGATATTGGCGGGTATGCGGGATGAACTACAGGGGACGGTGGTTTTTCTTTTCCAGCCGGCAGAGGAAGGTGCTCCTCCGGGCGAGGAAGGCGGAGCGAGGCTGATGGTAAAAGAAGGTGCTTTATCAAAAAATAAAGTTGATGTTGTTTTCGGAATGCATATTAGTTCGGGCACTGAAGTCGGGAATGTGAATTATAAACCCAAGGGGGCGATGGCTGCCTCAGACCGATTTGTTATCAAGGTGAAAGGCAAGCAGACACACGGCTCTACCCCGTGGAATGGCATCGATCCGATTACCATTGCCGCCCAAATCATCCAGGGCATGAATAACATCGTTGCGAGACAAACACCCCTTACCAAGGAGGCTGCTGTCATCAGTTTTGGAAAGATAGATGGCGGTGTTCGCAACAATATTATTCCCGAGGAGGTTACCCTCATTGGTACGATTCGCACCCTTGATACCGATATGCAGAAAGACATTTGGAAACGCATCACACAGACAGCTACTAATATCGCTGAAGCCTGGGGTGCCACCGCCGAGGTAGATATACAACAGGGCTATCCCGTTACCTACAATGACCCCACCCTCACACAGGAGATGTTGCCGATGCTGAAAACAACTGCCGGAGAGAATCACGTCCACCTCGTTGATGCAATAACTGGCGCAGAGGATTTCTCTTTTTTCGCCAGGGAGGTGCCCGGACTCTATGTTTTTATAGGAGGTATGAAGAAAGGGATGAACCCCAAGGATGCTCCTTCGCACCACACGCCCGACTTCTACATCGATGAGAGCGGGATGAAACTTGGTGTGCAGCTGCTTTGTAATTTTACACTTCGGTATATGGATAGGCATCATTGATATAATGACCACCGCATTCCCAGCATCCACCACCTGCCCGGCATCGGAGCTCCGAGAATGAATTGGTAGTCCGCGTCGGTAATATTATTGACCCGCAAATAAAAAGAAAACCTGTCGTCAGTGGTATGAATCGATAATTTTGCATGAAGCAAAAAGACTTCCTTCGGGACGTGACCTCTGATTTGTTCGGCAAATGCTTCCGCTCTTTGCTGGTATTGCAGGGTTGTTGTTAGGGAAAGGTTAGGCAGATATAGGTCTGCTTTGGCGTTGGCGACATGACGGGGATGATTGGCGATATATTTGGATACAATACCATTGGGTGTGCTAGTTTGCAAGTAAGTGTAGTTGCCTTCCAGCTTTATTTGGCTGTGGTCAAAAGTATAGTTCTTCCTTGCGGAAAATTCCATTCCAATGGTCCGTGACTCCGAAATGTTATTGGCATAAAGGTAGGTCTCATCAGGTTGTAGATTAGTTGCATTTTTAATGTCGTTGGCATTGGTGAGGATATAATCAATGAGATTTTTTGATTGTCGGAAAAACACAGAGCTTGACAGCGAAAAATCATTTGAGGGGTTCCAGTCCAACCCAAGGTCAGCACTAAACGATTGTTCCGGTTTTAAGTCCGGATTGCCGATATTCCTCCCGGGAGAGAGCATTGGTATTTGTGACGAAATGTATTGCTCTGTAAAATCTGCCGACCGCATTGCCATTCCGGTCGAGCTTCTGATTATCCATTTCTTGTAGGCGTAAGCCCAATCCATTTGGGGCAGTACCTTAGCACCATAAGCCGGGTCAACTGCCAACCTGATGCTAACTGTTGGTACCAAATTGGGAAGGATAGGGTAGGAGAGGGTGCTGAAGATTCCCCCGTTTGTTTTCTGGTGGTCACCTCTGTCCGTACTACTGATTTTTTGATGGATTGCCTGCGCTCCAATGGCTAATTTCAGTCTTGATGCCCCATCAAAGTTGTGCGTGATATTTAAAATTCGTTGCTGTGTATGATGCCTGTTGGCGGGGAACAGCGGATTGAATGTAAACAAATCGTCCGTATTCCTTTGCGAAAGCAATATTTCTGTTTCCTGCCGTTCCGAGTGATGCCTAATACTCGCCTGAATGCCTCTGCTATTGGTTTCTTCTTCTGATTCGTCGTAAAGGCTTCGGGTGTAGAAATACTTGGCATTAAATGCCCGCTGTGTGGTGTTTGCCCGCAGATAAAGATTCCATCTATGGCTAAACAAACAAACGACTGAAGCCGAATAGGTGCGTAAATCAAAGTGGTTATAATAAAGGCTGTCGTCAGAAATACCATGCGTGAAATTGGGGTTGACAAGCGTCTCTCCGCTCGCAATATTAGTTTGAACGCCTCCCGAAAGTATGAGCTTTCCCTCCTGATAAAATGCTCCGATATTACTCGTCGTCTGTCGGTTGGCACCTGTACCTGCCTCTCCTGTGATGGTCAATTCTCGGTGTTCATACCGGCGCAAATAACTCTTGGTTTTGATATGGATAACACCTCCGACGGCGTCTGAACCAAAGGAGGCGCTTGCAGGTCCTCTGATGATTTCAATTTGCCCTATCTCCGCCAGTGCAATCGGAATGTTACTATTAAAATGAGCAGTCAGCGGATCGTTTATCCTTACGTTATCCACCATCACCAACACCTGCGAAAAGGTACTGGCCCGCATCCCAATATCTGCCTGTACTCCGAATCCATTTCGGAAATTGATATTCAGTCCCGGCAGATTAGCCAATAGCTCATCCACGGTCGTTGCTGTTGTGCTGCGAATATCTTTGCTCGTCAGTACCGTCACGCTCTTCCCTGTTGTCTTCACACCTGATGGAATACGAGAGGCCGTCACCATTACCGCCGAAATGGAATCCCGAAGTTGTTGTCCCTTACCTGATATTGGATGTAATAATGCCAATAGAAATACGCCCAAATAGTATCTCATTATTCGATTTTTATACTACTTACTACTTTTATTGTTCCCCAGCTCGCCTCACGCACGGAGTAAGGGAGGTTGACACCTTCTCGCCCGTACTCCAATGCGGGCAGGCTGGGCTTTGAAGCCCGCCTCACGACTGGAAGCTTGCTTCCCGAAGGAAACGAGGGAGGGAGGTTATCACCTTGTCGTTCATTAAATCATTCATTCATTGGACAACTCTTTCCCTAATTCCTTCCTTTACCTCCTCAAACAATTCCTCAAAATTTCTTCCTGCAATGGCAATCGGAGGCAGCACTTCCCAGGTAGCCTTGACGCCGATATTCATTGGCCAGTATCCGTCTTTGATGATTTTCCATGAATTATTGATAGCAATGGGTACGATATATGCCGAAGGCATGGTGCGTACTAGCATTTTTAATCCATTGGAAGCAAACTCTTTTAATTTCCCATCGCGGCTTCTCGTCCCTTCCGGGAAAATGACTCCGGCATAATTATTAGCTTCCAAATACTGACCAAATTCTTTCATCGCCTTGAGCGCACCTCTCGGATCTTTCCGGTCAATCAAGACGGAACCACCATAAACGAGGTTTCGAGAGACACTTGGAATTCCCTTCGCTAACTCAATTTTGGAAACAAACTTGACGTGGTGTTCATCGAGATAATACTGAAGGGGTGAAATATCGTAAAGGCTCTGGTGGTTGGCAACGATAATTAACGGTCTGTCCTTCGGAATCTCCTGCTCATTAATAAAGATACAGGTATTGCCGAGTATTCGGAGGCTTTGAATCAGAAAGTAGTTCATCTGCCGGACGACTTTCTTGTGACCTTCATAGCCACCCAACTTCATTCCCAGCCATTGCAAAGGATGAAAGATGCCGAGCAATAAACCATAAACGAATAAGTGGATGGGTGTCAGAATGTAGGCTAATATTTTTTTCAATGCTGTAGGTGTTTAGTTCGCGGCGCAAATGTAATAATTTTTTTGGCAGACTCGAACGAATTAGCCAGGGAAGAATTGAGAATATCTTTTCGTATTTGCACATAACCGTTTACAAACGTTTACAAACGTCTACAAACGTCATTAAACGTTTAAAAAACGACTACGGCTTGACAATGCCCACATCTTTGCATCATCGAAAACGATAAGAGATTTACTTTTTATTATTAACCATTATCCGCCTAGAGCGGAATTTAAAAATTTTATCTATTATGAATAATTTACGAAATAAAGTACAGTTAATCGGACACCTCGGACACGATGTCGAAATCAAAAAACTGGAGAACGGGGGCATGTTCGCGCGAGTCTCTCTTGGCACCAAGGAGTTTAAAAATTTCGGAACAGGCGAAACGAAAGTTGAGACCCAATGGCACCAGCTCGTCGGTTGGGGAAGGCTTGCCGAAAATATGCAGGTATTATTCAAAAAAGGTAAACAGGTGGCTATCGAAGGGAAGTTATCTCATCGCACTTACGAAGATAAAAATGGGATTAAACGCTACATCAGCGAAGTCGTTGTGAAGGAGTTTGTTTTAATGGCGTGATTTTTTTGGGGGGCTTTTAGTGACCCTGGTCGAATGGAATTCGGGGGGATTCTCGCTCCGGATTCCATTTTGATTTTGTATCAAGAAAATGTAAAACGATGAGCAAAAAAGAAAAGAAAAATGACAAAGACAAGAAGAAGAACAACCATCCGGGAAACATATACGATCGGCTTTTTCGAGAAAACATCGGACCAATTTTTATTCCTCTTGTTGAGCGCCATTTCAATATCTCTATCCGGAAGGTTGAGCCATTAACGGATAAGATAGTGACCACGCTGGAGCGGGAAACGGATGCATTATTTAGAACTTATGAAGAGAATGGAAAGGTTTCAATTCTTCATATACAGGTGCAAACTCATGACGATAGTGAAATGATTTATCGGGTAGGAGAACTCAATGGAATGCTCCAAAGGAAGTACCATACTAAGATACGACATTTTGTGATTTATCTCGACGAGAAATCATCGACCATGCGGACTCATCTATATGAGTACGAAATATTCAGAGGCTTTGAACTATTGAGTATGAATAGCATGAATCATGAAGAATTATTGAATTCGGATATCCCTGAAGAGGTCATACTATCTATCCTCGCAGACTATGAAAAGAAACAATCTAACCGCATAATACGTTCTATACTAGAGCGACTACAATTGGTGTGTCGGGATAAAAAAAGTATTGGAAAATACACTTCACAGTTGACAGTCTTATCAAAACTCCGTAACTTAGAGTCAGAAACAGTTAAAAATATAAAAGCTATGCCACAATTATTTGATATAACAACATCGATTCTTTATCAGGAAGGGATGGAAAAAGGAATTGAAAAAGGAATTGAAAAAGGGATTGAGAAAGGGATTGAGAAAGGAATGGAGAAAGGGATGGAAAAGGGGGCTATGAAAAAGTCACTCATTTTGGTTGCCAACCTACTTGGTATCTCTGAAATGCCCTTGGAGCAAATCGCCCAAATTGTAGGCGTGGAGAAGAAGCTGGTTTCACTCGTCAAAACAAAAATAGATTCCGGTGAGTGGATACATCCCGACCAATGGAGCGAAGAGCAATGGAATACTTATTTTGATAATCAAACGTCCTAAGTTTCGAAATGGGGATAAATGCCTACTTTATTAAATTGATGGCATAAAGCGGTGTGTTTGTTAACCATTCTTCTTCCCTATAATCTGCCATTGAAAAACGAAGCGCTTTTTTTATGTCGTACTTTTTACAGAAAAAACGCAGGCTTTTTGAACGCAGGTTTTCTTCTGCTTTTACCTCTGCCGGAACTATATTATCTTGCCATTGAAAAATAAAGTCAATTTCCCCGGAAGAGCGCTCTGATGACCAGTAAAATAACCCTTTGTCTTTGATTTGTTGAAATACAAATTGCTCCGTTAAAGCACCTTTGAATTCCTGAAAAATGCTATTTCCTTTTAGTACCGTTTGTGCCTGTAGGCCGGATAAGGCTCCCAATAAGCCTAAATCCACCATGAAGGCTTTAAAGGAATTAGAATCAATATAGGCACGCAAAGGCAGACCGGGTTTAGTTATTCTATATACTTTTGTCATCAAACCACTTGCTACCAACCATTCTAATGCAAGTTCAAATTCTTTTGCTCTTGCTCCCTTTTTTAATACTTTCCAAATGAATTTTTTATTTTTTTTAGATAGCTGTGCCGGTATGGAATTCCATATCATATTGATACGAGGGACTATTGACAAAGGAGCGTGTTTTGAAAAATCAAATTTATAAGCTTGTATTATATCTTCCTGTAGTTTCCTTACCCAAACAAAATCTTTGTATTCTATATAATGCGCCACCACTTCGGGCATACCTCCTACAAAGTAATACAGTTTTAATAAGTCTATGTACTTGTTTTTAAAAGTCCTAATCAATTCCCAATCCTTTGATTGAAGTAGTTGGATTAAGCTATCCTGTTCTGTGGCCTGCAAAAATTCAAAAAAATTTAAAGGATACAAATCAAGAAATTCAACTTTACCCACAGGGAATGAATTGTCCTTGTGTATATTAATACCGAGATAAGACCCTGCCGCTATTATATGAAACTCGGGAGCCAGTTCATGGAAGTATTTTAGGCTCGTAACTCCCCTCTCGGCTTCCTGAATTTCATCTAAGATTATCAACGTATTTTCATGGTGGGGATAGAAGCCTGATTCAATACTAAATGCCGATAGTATGCGGGATATGTCAAAATCATCCGCAAATAAGCTCTGTAGGGATTTCTTTTCCTCAAAATTAATATAGATGACTTTTTGGTACTCATGCTTTGCAAAATGCTTCATCAACCAGGTCTTTCCAACCTGACGGCATGCAAAGATACAAAATAAATGGAATGTTTACATTTTTTCGGACGTAAGTGTGTTTTGGAGAATCCTACTTCTGCTTCTCCAATGAGTAAGGTCGGCCAACGACACCTCTCTAAAAAACTCTATTGAATAATGATTTTGCCCATTTTTACAGCCTGTCCCTCGATTTTCAACTGGTAGAAATACATACCCTGCGGCAGAAGCACCGTAGAGATAGTTTGCGAATTAGCGGAAAAAATTCGATTGATTATCAATCGTCCTTCGGTATTGAATAGTTGAAGTCGTTTTTGAAGCCCGGCGGCACCTTTATCATTTACCAAAACAGTGAAAAAACGACCGGCAGGATTGGGGGCAAGTGTTACTTCATAATCGGAAATGAGAGGATTATCTGTTGACGTAACGAGGATACCTGCTATATCGTGGTCGTCTTCATCGTCCGTTAAGGACGAAATGTCATCATCAATGACTACATCGTTTCCGTTGATAGTGTCGGGAGAAGAGTCTCGATCTGTCATATTCAACAAATTGGCGATATTACTTATTTCTGCGGCATTTTCGATATACCCCCCTGTGAAGTCCGGTGCAATATCAAAGGTAATAGTCACAGAGGTAGAATCCTCTCCCAGAAGCGTGGGGATGGTATATTGGGCATTATCTCCATTTATCGTCCATGTTGAATCATTCAGAATCAATCCATCGGGAATATAATCAGTTAATAGAATATCGTAGGCATTTAGATTAGCCTGATTAAAAACTGCAATGTTAAAAGTCACCTGTCCACCGGGTACCAGGTCGCCACTCAAAACCGTTTTGCGCAAAGCGAGGTCAAAATTTAATTCAATGATTATCTGCTCAATATCGTAGTCATCTTCATCTCCGCCAGTGTTGTCGATAACGTCATCTACGACCACATCATTGTAGGGGTCTGTATCCGGTGTACTGTCGATATCCGGCAGCCCGAGAACGTTATTTGCACTACTAATTTCTCCGGCATTCTCAATCAGTATATTTTGATAGTTGGGTTGGATGTCGAAGCTAATGGATACGCTGGTGCTGTCTCCGGCGGCAAGGCTGACAATAGTGTATTTGGCGTTGTAATTAGTCATCATCACCCAATCGTCATCGTTTAAGGTCAATCCGGTCGGAATATAATCCGAGATGACAATATTGGTGGCGTCCACCGTTCCCTGATTGTATATCTCGAAGGTAAAAGTCACCTCTCCGCCGGGTACAAAGTTGCCTACGGAATTGATTTTACGCAGTGCCAGGTCAAAGGTCTGGTTAATCATAATGGTTTCCTCGTCGTGGTCATCTTCATCTCCGTCGGTATTGTCAATGATGTCGTTGACGACAATATCGTTGTAGGGGTCCATATCCGGTGTGCTGTCAATATCCGGCAGCCCAAGAATATTTTCCGTAGCCGAAATTTCTCCTAAGTTTTGAATCTTTAACTGCTGGTAAGTAGGGTCGATATCAAAAGTAATGGTCACCGTCGTGACTTGTCCGGCACCGAGGCTGGCGATGGTTGTTGTTGCTTTAGAGCCTGTTAATGTCCAGTTTGTATCGTTTAAGATCAATCCATTCGGAATATAATCCGAGATGACAATATTGGTGGCATCCACCGTCCCCTGATTGTATATCTCGAAGGTGAAAGTCACATCTCCACCGGGGACAAGGTAACCGATTGCTTCTGTTTTGCGTAGTGCCAAATCAAAGGTCTCCGGATATGTAATTGTAATGGTTTCTGCATCATGGTCATCCTCATCTCCACCGGTATTATCAATAACATCATTTATCATAATGTCGTTGCTACTATTGGTATCTGGAGTGCTATCCACATCCTCTAATCCCAATGGGTTATTAGCATTTCCAATCTCCCCAATATTTTGTATGATTGCCAGTGGATAAACTGTGTGAATGTCAAAGGTTATTGTGATTGTCGTGTCGTGTCCTGCACTAAGACTTGCTATGGTTGTCGTAGCAGTATTATCCGTTAACGTCCAGTTCGAATCGTTTAAGATTAACCCTTCCGGGATATAATCCATAATGACAATATTGGTGGCATCTACCGTCCCCTGATTGAAAACTTCGAAGAAGAAAGTTACATTGCCGTCTTCAAGGAAGTTACCCGTTGCTCCTGTCTTGCGCAGTGCCAGATCAAAGGTCTGGGTAATCATAATGGTTTCTTCGTCGTGGTCGTCTTCGTCTCCGTCGGTATTGTCAATGATGTCGTTGACGACAATATCGTTGTAGGGATCCATATCCGGTGTGCTGTCAATATCTGGCAGCCCAAGAATATTTTCCGCAGCCGAAATTTCTCCTATGTTTTGAATCTTTAACTGTTGGTAAGAGGGGTCAATGTCAAATGTGATGCTTATCACCGTGTTTTGTCCGGCACCGAGGCTGGCAATAGTTGTGGTTGCTTTATTACCCGATGCTGTCCAGTTTGTATCGTTCAAGGTCAATCCATTCGGAACATAATCCGAGATGACAATATTGGTGGCATCCACCGTTCCCTGATTGTATATCTCGAAAATGAAGGTCACATCTCCGTCGGGGACGAAGTTACCTGTTGCTCCTATTTTACGCAAAGCCAGATCAAAGGTCTGGGTAATCATAATGGTTTCTTCGTCGTGGTCGTCTTCATCTCCGTCGGTATTGTCAATGATGTCGTTGACGACAATATCGTTGAAGGGGTCCATATCGGGTGTGCTATCAATATCCGGCAGTCCGAGCGTATTTTCGGCCGCAGAAATTTCTCCTAAATTTTGAATGATTAACTGCTGGAAACTGGTGGCAATATCAAAAGTAATGGTCACCGTCGTGACTTGTCCGGCACCGAGGCTGGCGATGGTTGTTGTTGCTTTAGAGCCTGTTAATGTCCAGTTTGTATCGTTTAAGATCAATCCATTCGGAACATAATCCGAGATGACAATATTGGTGGCATCCACCGTCCCTTGATTGTATATCTCGAAGGTGAAAGTCACATCTCCACCGGGGACAAAGTTGCCTGTGGCATTGGTTTTGCGCAAAGCCAGGTCAAAGGTCTGGGTGATCATAATGGTTTCTTCGTCGTGGTCGTCTTCATCTCCGTTGGTATTGTCAATGATGTTGTTGATGACAATATCGTTTTGTGGGTCCATATCGGGTGTGCTATCAATATCCGGCAGTCCGAGCGTATTTTCGGCCGCAGAAATTTCTCCTAAATTTTGAATGATTAACTGCTGGAAACTGGTGGCAATATCAAAAGTAATGG
>JALVDO010000893.1 GCA_027008975.1 Saprospiraceae bacterium
CTGACGGCACTTGTTTTACAGGGCTTGGTGTTGTTCATTTATCGGGGACACTGGCATTCCAGATTGATACGATTATTACAGAAGATATCTCTGTATGTGGTGCTATGGACGGACGAATTGTGATTGATGGAGATGTGGGGCTGTTGTATAGTATTGACCAGGGGCTTCATTGGCAAACGGGCAGTGTTTTTACCGGTCTTTCGAGTGGGGATTACGATGTGTGGACGAGTCATCCGGATACGACTTGTATTGATGTATTTGAGCATATTCAAATCTCAGAAGCAGGTCTCCCGGATATTGAGCAGACGGCGGTATTTAATGTTTCGGATTGCGGTCTTTCTGATGGTCGTATTGAATTTTTGGCCACCAATGCTGATTCCAGTATGTTGTTTTCGATTGATGGCGGTATCACCTGGTCTTATTCCACGGTTTTTGATGGTTTGATGGCAGGGGAATACGATTTGTCGATTCAAAGTGTTTCGGCTGATTGCTCTGAAGAACTGGATGGAGTTATTATTGCCGCACCCAATCAGCCGGCGGTGGATAGCATTTCGGTGGTAGATGTTTCGGATTGTAATTTGGAGGATGGGCAAATAGTGGTTTCATCGGTAACACCGGATAATTTCCTTTATAGCATAGACGGGCAATCGTGGGATGCGTCTAATGTGATTTCTCCATTGCCTTCCGGCGAATATTCGGTTTTTATCAGTAATTCGGATACCAGTTGTGTTGCTAATTTGGGGACTTTTACCGTTGCAGGGAAAGATGCTCCCTTAATAGACACTATTACTTATTCCGTGGTTTCTTCCTGTGGCGCATTGGACGGTAGAATCGAAATTAACCCGGAAGATTTATCCGCATCTTACGAATATAGCTTCGATGGCGGTACTTCATGGACTTCCGCTACCTATCAAAATGAACTTTCAGCCGGGAATTATTCGATTTGGGTACGGAACGCTGACGGAAGTTGTGCCCGTTGGTTAGAAACCATCGATATTTCAGGGGGATTTGCCGGAATTGCCGGTATAGCGGAGTATGATAATCCGACTAATTGCGAAAATAATGATGGAGCGATTTCGATTGATGCGGTGGGGGATGATTTGATTTATAGTATTGACGCAGGTGAGCACTGGGCGGGTAATAATTTATTCGAAAATCTATTGGCAGATACCTTTTTTGTTCAGGTTGCTAATGTTGATACTACTTGTATTTCGATACTGGATACGGTGGTATTGAATGCTCCGGATACTTTGTCAATTGATGTGCTTAACATTACGGAGCCGGTCTGTGCCGGCGACAGTACAGCAACGGTTATTTTGCAGGGCAATGGAGGGGTGCAGCCTTATCATTATTACTGGAGTATTGGGGATACGACCAGCTATTTGTCAGGTGTGACAGCGGGTAGTTATGAGATTACCATTGTCGATAACAGGGGATGTTCTCATATCGAAAACATTTTGATAGAGGCTCCTCCTCTTTTGGAACTAAATCTGGCGCCGGGTCCTGATACGACTATATGTCAGGGGCAGACGTTAACCTACTCCTACGATTTTCCGGCGGCTTCCTATCTTTGGAAAAACGAAAACGGTGTCGTTAGCGATAGTGCTTCGTTTACCATTGAGTCTCCCGGTGTTTATACCCTGACCGTTTGGGACGAATTCGGTTGTGTGGCACATGATACCATGGAGGTTATTTATGGAGAAGAGACCTTCGTGTCGGACTTTTTGCTTCCTCAGCAGGCTGTTATTAATCAGCCGGTAGTAATGGTAGATATTTCCTGGCCGGTACCCGATACCTTGTCCTGGGATTATAATCTCGACAGTATTGAGTTGGTCTCCCAATTTCCCGACAGGGAAGTCATCCAATTTATGTACCCGGGTATTTATTCCATCAGTATGGAGGCTCAAAGCGGAGTTTGTGTAGATATATCGGAAAAGCAAATTGAGGTTTTTGAATCCGCAGATAGTCTGGATTATTCCATCCCACAGAGTACTTCTACCCAATTATTGGAGTTCAACTTATACCCCAATCCTAATTCAGGCTATTTTACGGCGGATGTTTTGTTGACGGATCCGCTCGTTATAGAGTTGTGGGTATTTAAAGCAGATGGAAGTCAGATAGATTACCGGCAATTATCGGGTAAAAACCAATACACCGAGCTTTACGAATTGGAAAATCTCGAAGCCGGATTTTATACCCTTATCCTTAAAACGGAAAATAACGAATACCGGTATTTGAATTTTTCCATCTATTAACCCTTCGTCACTATGAAAAGAAAACAACTAACTGTATTGATTATTTTGCTTTTGCCTTTTTGCGTCGGGGCGCAAAACGTAGAAAGTTTTTTCGGTAATATCAGGGAACGCATCCAATCGGGTGAGTGGATAAAGTTGAACGGGTCTGTTAATGCACAGGGTAGCTTTACGGCGGTATCCGGCATCCCCCCAAGAACCAACCCTCAAACCTACCGGTTATCAGCCGCGATTACCTTTGATATTTTGGGCATAAAAGCACCATTTTCAGCTTCTATTTCCAATGGGAATAAAGTGTATAAATTACCCTCTTACGCTTTTTATGGTATTAGTCCATCGTACAAATGGATTAAAATTCACGCCGGTGACCGCACCATGAATTTTTCGCCATATACCTTGTCCGGACATCACTTTAGAGGGGGAGGTGTGGAGTTGACGCCCGGTAAATTCCGTTTTTCTGCCATGTATGGTCAGTTGAAAAGAGCAGTCGCTGAAGACCTCGACAACCGACAAAATTTAGAAACGGCTTACAAAAGAACCGGCTGGGGTATAAAAACCGGATATGACGATGGCAGCAATCATTACCTTTTTGTGCTTTTTCAGGCAAAGGACGACTCTACTTCCATCCCTGCACTGACACAGTTGCCCGTTAATCTTCGCCCGCAGGAAAATACGGTGCTGGGGTTGCAAATCAAACAAACCCTGGGAAGTGTTTTGTCACTTGAAGCGGACTATGCTTTCAGTGGTCAGACCCGTAATGCGGCCAGTAGTTTAATCAACGAAAAAAGTATTGGATTTCTGAAAAAGATGGGGGGCTTGTACAAACCAAAAACGTCTTCAGGTTATTATCATGCCATGAATACCAAGCTAAACGTGCGGACCAAATTTGGTACACTGAATTTTAAATACGAGCGCATCGACCCTTATTTCAGAAGTCTTGGTACCCTGTTTTTTGCCAACGATCGCGAGAATTTTACGGCGGGAGTAAATACCTCTTTGTTGAAGAAAAAAATTACCCTATCAGCCAATGCCGGTGTTGAACACAACAATCTATCTGCTCAGGATGACAATACTAATAATCGTTTTATTGGAATGTTGCAGGCGAGTATTAAAGCAGGAGAAAAATTGGGCGTAAATCTCAGCTATTCGAATACAAGTGCTACCAATCGCCTCAGGGCAGTAGGGGTACCGTTTGTACAGGTGGATTCCATTATTTTGGTGCAAACCAATCAGAGTGCTAATGTCAATGTTATTTACAACATTGCGGCATCGAAGGAACGAAAATCCATTTTAATGGGTAATTTGTCCTACCAGAATGCCAATAGCATCGTCAACGACGAGGTACAAGAAGACCAAAATACCACTTTCGTGACCGGACAAGTGTCTTATGTCTTCGGGTTGGAGTCTGACGGCATTGAAATGACAACCTCCCTGCTTGTCAATTCCGGACAATTTTCGGCAGCAACCTTATTGACGATAGCGCCCTCCTTTTCCATCCAAAAAAGTTTTCTAGCAGACAAAATACAGACAGGATTGGTTGCCGCCTATTCTAACGTGCTAACCAATGGAGCCATTTCAAATAAGGTGTTTTCCCTGACAGGACACGGAGATTATACCCTTTTGGAGAGGCATCGGATTTCATTGGTATTTCGATACGTGAATAACCAGACATCACAGTCCCAATCCGCGTACCCCATCTTTTCGGAGTTTTCGGGTACGCTTAAGTATGGATTTCGGTTTTGAAGAGGGTCAAGACACCCGTTTATTATTATACATCAACACCCCTTGAATATCCACATCAACATTGATGTCATTTATACCAAGTTTACTCAGGATTTAATTAATTTCAAAATCGTTCGTAAACCATTCGCAACACCCGTTCCATCTCCTGTTTTACTTTGCCGGAGCTACCTTTGAAATGGTTGTTCATAAAGCTGAAAATCAGCAGCCGGTTGCTCTTGGTGATAATGTATCCGCTGAGGTTGTGGTTATTGCGGAGGGTACCTGTCTTCGCGAATAAATAGGGCGTTGACGTTCCGCCATACCAATCGCCAATCGTGCCGGAGATGCCACCTGCAGGGAATAAATCTTTGATGCGTTCTAAAGGTATTTTTCTTTGGAGGCTGTCGAGTATTTCTACGAGGGCAGCGGGCGTGAGGAGATTGTATCTCGAAATGCCCGACCCATCGACCCAGAGTAATTCGTCGGTGAGGAAGTTAAATATAGAATCTTTGGCGTAGTTGATGGCAGCTTTGGTGTTTTGGTAGCCATATAGCTTTTGTGCCGACATCAGCAGGAGTTGTTCGGCAATGAAGTTGTCGCTTTGGTGTAGTAATCGTCGGTATAGCGTGTCCTGAGCAGGCAGGTATAGTGATGTGAAATCGAGGCTGTCGGTTGCCTGTGTCCACGGCGCTACCCGACGGTGGAGCGTGTCTGATAAAAGCTTGCAAATAAGATCTTGACTGACAATAAAGGGTTTGCTGACTACCAAATTTTCCTTGTGCTCAATGGGCAATTGGAAGGTGAAACGATTGGCTTTTTCTGCTCTTTGAATGCGAAGCTGATCACCCCTTTCCGGTAGGGGAGTATATGCTTTTTGGAAGTACACGGGGTTGATGAAAATACTGTCACCATCTGCCGGTAACTCTGTCCGGACGTTGTTCTCATAGATAGGAAGGGATGATTTTTCCGTCTGAAAGGCGTAATTGTAATCGTCCCACATCCAGCCTTCGCCATAGCTGTCGTCCCGAAAATTATCCATGCTGAAAAAAAGAAACTTCGAGGTATCCGCTAAAAACGAGGGGAGAGGAGGTTGCTCAAAATCTGGATGTAAAAAAACGGGATTTCCCCCGCCGCGAAAGATAATAGTATCGTTTTTTACGGCATACTCCAAATACGGCATACTGTCCTTTAGTAGGTGTAAAGCTGTAAAAAATGTCAATATTTTGGTGTTGGACGCAGGGGTGAAATAACGGTGTGCATTCCTTTGGATAAGGACTTCTTCCTTTGCCGGATCATAGAGGACAAATCCCGTAAAGTGTTTTGAAAATACGGGGGACAACTCAATTGCTTTGCGCACTTCTTTTTTGTCCTTGCGGGTAATGTTATGCGTGACTCCACAACTGCTGAGCGCTACGAAAACAAGAAATAATGGAAATGTGTAATATCTAAGCATAATTTTTTGTTTTTCCCCTACTGACGAGGTTGCACCTGTCACTGACGAACTTCGTTGTCAGCACAGGGCAGCATCTTTGATTTAGCCTTTGTAGCTCAACAACTCAACAACCTCCCTCCCAATTGGTCATGAGGCAGGCTCAACAGCTTAATAACTCAACAACCTCCCTCCCAATTGGTCATGAGGCAGGCTCAACAACTCAACAGCTCAACAACCTCCCTCCCAATTGGCCATGAGGCAGGCTCAACAGCTTAACAACTCAACAACCTCCCTCCCAATTGGTCATGAGGCAGGCTCAACAGCTCAACAGCTTAATAACTCAATAACTCAAAACTCCGAACAATTAAACAATCAAACAAAACAAACGTTAAAAGTACAAAAACAACCATGAAGAAGGAACGAAAAGAGAAAGATTTTGTCAAAACTCCAGTTTTTAAGGGAGGAATTAAGGCAATGAAGGAATTCGTTCAGCAAAATTTACGGTATCCCAAAGAGGCATTGGAGAACAAAATAGAAGGTAGTGTGCACCTGCGTTATACCGTCAACAACAAAGGTAAAGTCATCCGCGCAAAGGTTGTATCCGGTATCGGGTACGGTTGTGATGAAGAGGCGATCCGTCTGGTGAAGCTCTTCAATTTCTACATTACAAAAGGCGGGAAATCCAAAAGGGAATACCACAAGACTGTTAGTATTCATTTTAGATTACCCAAGGCAGCGAAGGCAAATCCTGTGAAAAATATGCAAATCAACTATTCAGTCACGACCACATCCACTCCCGCTGAAGAGCAGGGTAAGAATAATAACACATATTCCTACACTTTGAAGCTGTAATTTTTGTCTTACTTGTCCGTCAAACCTGCCTACGACTTATTCCCGCAAAAAACTCAATTCTCCATTGTAATCAAAGGCTACCATCACCGCGGGACCTTCCATATTGTTAGTTTCCTGTCGGAATTTTGAAATGTAATCCACCACGGAAAAAACATCGGAGCAGATACTCCCAAAAGAGGCGGGTATTTTATCAGATGTTAGCGTAGCAGCAGTTGTGAGAACGGGCTTTCCGAAAGCGCTAATGAGTTGCCGGCAGTAATCATCTTGACAAAGCCTAAAAGCAATTGGATAGGGATGATTGATGAGTACATCCGCCAGGTTTTTTACCTCTTTAAATACAATTGATAAAGGTCTGGCGTGATAACATAGAAGAGTCTCGATTCGAGGGTGAAGATGGAGGACGTATTCCCGAAGCATCTCTACGGAGTCCACTATTATTTCCAAAGGTTGGTCGTTAGGCTTG
>JALVDO010000894.1 GCA_027008975.1 Saprospiraceae bacterium
AAAAACAACCCATTATTGCCTTGTATTTTTTGCAAAATTAACTTACCTTTGCCTTGTATTTTTTGCAGAACAAGTTGTTATGTCCAAAAAAAGTGATATTTATCTCCGTAGAACAATCGACAAAACGCTCTTAGAATGGAAACAATCTCCAAGGAGGAATCCACTTTTATTGCGCGGCGCAAGGCAGGTGGGCAAAACAGCAAGCGTTAGGCACCTTAGCCGGCATTTTGATAATTTTGTAGAAATAAATTTTGAAGAGACCCCGGCTGTTCGGTCTATTTTTTCTGATGCACTATCACCCGAAATACTCATCGAAGATTTATCAATATTCTACAACTCGGAGATTGTTCCGGGAAAAACACTACTATTTTTTGATGAAATCCAATCGTGTATTCCAGCAATTCAATCGCTACGGTTCTTTGCCGAAAAAATGCCGGAACTACACGTTATAGCAGCAGGCTCTTTATTGGAATTCGCCCTTGAAGAAATTCCATCCTACGGAGTGGGGCGCATACTTTCAGTCTTCATGTATCCCATGTCCTTCAATGAGTTTTTACTGGCTACTGATGAAGAGTTGCTACTAAGAAAAAAACAGGAGTCTTCCCCAGAAAAACCGCTTTCGGACTTATTGCACCAAAAACTGCTACGTTTTATCCAACAGTTTTTGGTGCTGGGTGGAATGCCCGCAGTTGTGTTGGAATACGTCCTTAGCGGAAATTTCCAAAAGAGCCTTTTGCAAATGGATATTTTAATTAATAGTTATCGGGATGATTTTGCAAAATACAAAGACAAAGTCCCGGCGAGTAGAATCAGAGAAATATTTGATGCTGTAGTCAGGCAAACCGGCAATAAATTTGTGTACTCAAAAGCGGCAGTCGATGCCAATCACAGACAAATTAAAAAGGCTCTTAACCTACTGATTATGGCCGGACTCGTCACCCCCGTTATCCATTCCAATGCCAATGGCCTACCGCTTGGAGCAGAAATAAACCACAAAAAACAAAAGATGATATTATTCGATACCGGAATTTTTTTACGTATTCTAGGGCTTGATATTAGTAAGGTATTATTAAACAAGGATTTTTCCACAATTAACAAAGGAGTATTGGCAGAACAATTTGTCGGTTTGGAATTACTAAAGTATTCTTCGCCATTCCAAAGAGGACAATTGTATTATTGGCATAGAGAAGCAAAAAGTAGCAATGCCGAAGTGGACTATTTAACGGTTATTGACGGCCAAATCACCCCAATTGAAGTTAAAGCAGGGAAAAAAGGCCGCATGCAAAGCCTTTATCTTTTCTTGGAAGAGAAACATATCGATTGGGGGATTCGGATTTCAAACGAAAATTTTTGTTCATACGAAAGAATCAGGGTTTTCCCCCTTTACGCTGTTGAAAACATTCAGCAAAAGTAGCCATAAATAAAAATTCGGCACTCCTTTAGCCACTTCCCATTCATGTGTATCCCACTAAACCCCAATGAGATACAACATCACCATCTTAGACATTAAAAAAAAAGACCATAAATCTCCACCTTGCGCTTGCGCTTTATCACCAAAATCCGTAACTTTGTCCCCACATACTTGAGAGATTCATTGTAATCAAGGCAGTCTACATACCCATGAAAACAAATGGCATTTCTGTCAGATGTTTTTCATTTACTAAGTCGGATGTTATTTTCAAAATGATAATTAAATCGTTGTGACCTATTTGGTTGATTCGGGACAATCAATCAAAGCAATAGCATTTTTTATCCTATGAACAGTAAGGAATAAATCCGACTGGCGTGCTCGCACGTTTGGATTGCACTTTTTAACTCAAAAACCTATTTTAAGGATATACTTAAATCGGTTTTTGGGATGGCCTCTCTTCGAATCTTTGAAGGGGGGCTTTTTTGTGAATTAGAATTAGAATTAGAATTAGAATTAGAATTAGAATTTAAAAGGAAAAAGGTAAAATTTAAAATTTAAAATTTAAAAGTGGGGTTTCATTTCCAAAACCAATTCCACTTTTACCTTTAGCCTTTTTACTTTAGCCTACTGACGAGGCTACGCCTGTCAGCATCTATCGATTTAGCCTTTTTACTTTAGCCTTTAAACTTTTCAACTTTAAACTTTTTTAACCTTTAACTTCGTATCTTTGCCCCTCAACCTGACCCAAGTATCAAAAACAATATCATGGAAGGTAATTTGAGACAAGAAGACATTAACATTATTAAAGTCGTCCTTTTCGGTCCGGAATCCACCGGCAAAACGACCTTATCGCGACAATTGGCGCGGCACTATAACACTGTTTGGGTACCGGAATATGCCCGTGAATACCTTCAAAACAAGTGGAACGACCACCGTGAGACCTGCACAAATGAAGATTTAATCCCCATCGCCATCGGACAAATGAAATTGGAAAACGAGCTGGCAAAAAAGGCTGATAAAGTACTCATCTGTGATACCGATTTACTCGAAACCAAAGTCTACTCAGAGGAATATTACGGCGGATATGTAGATAAACGACTCGATGAAGCTGCCCGCGCCAATCAATATGACCTGTACTTTCTGACCTATATTGATACGCCATGGGAAGCCGACGATCTGCGTGACCGCCCCAACCAAAGGCAAGAGATGTTCGAAGCGTTTGAGCGGGCATTAAAGACGCACAACCGGAAATATATTCTTCTGAAAGGGGATAAAAAAACACGCCTAAAGACAGCCGTCAAAGCCATTGACAAATTGCTGAAAAACAAGAAAAATTTGCAACGCTATCAAGGGAAATAAGCAATTCGCCGGGGTTGCCTACCTACTTTTCCCAATATCTACATTGCGGCCACAGGTCGCAACGAGCAGTTGCAGATTTCAGATTTATTATTCGTTTTCCAAATCGAACTTCGTTTTGTTTAAAACTTCTAAAATCAGCTTGCCCGTATGGGTTAATCGGTGTTCGACCTGTCCGCACCGGTACGCGCCCGCGCCAATACGCGCCCGCGCCAATACCCATACGGGACAGTCTTGTCGCGCCCGTATGGGTATGGGTTGCGTAAGCAAATAGGATATTCTTTTCATTTTTTAATTATCCTTTAGCCATTCCTCATTTTATGATTTAAATCATAAGGTGGCAAGTATTCACCAAAAAAGTTTGGCACGATTTTTTCATATCCTTCCATAAGGAATAAAATTTTGGATGGATACTATGAAACACTATCCCTCCTGAGAATATCATTCCGATATTTTTTAAAGTTTTTATCACCTATGTAAAAGTAGATAGGAGAACCATTGGTACAAGCCAAGGGCTGAAATGCCTGTATCCAATCTATACTTTATTGCAAACTTTTATTTTATGAAACATTTTATGAATTTACGAAGAAAGAAAAAATCAATCGAGCAAGCTATTCAATGGCTGCTTGTATTGGTAATCGGGCTCACAAGTATGAACCTATCAGCCCAATGTAATCTAGCTTGTAATGGCACACCGGATGGGCCGCTACAAGTATCTATTGGACAGACTTGCTCCGTCACCCTGGTAACGGACAACTTCCTTGAAGCTCCGCAAGAATGCCCCGGCGACAAGGATATTACCATCCGTGATTCCTGGAGCAATTTTATTGTTGAGGGCATTAATTCTATCACTTTTGATGCGACACCATACGTTGGCCAGGTGCTAAGTGCCAGCATTCAGGATGTAGAGACGGGAACCGTTTGTGTCAGCTTTTTTGAGCTAGTCGATTTTGTTGCACCTGAATTTGCTGCCGGTAGTTGCGAAACCGTTATTATCAATTGCGTAGCCGACACCTCGGCAGCGGTAACGGGATACCCAACTGTCCTCGACAACTGCGATACCGGTGTTACCCTAACTTACGAAGACAACTACACACTAAATAGCTGCCTTCTGGATATGGTTGGTACCGTCGAGAGAACATGGACTGCTACAGACGCGTCTGGCAACTCCACAACTTGTACTCAACTAATTAAGATGCAACGTGCCAGTCTGGACGACGTTGTATTTCCGAGTGACACCACATTGAGTTGCGCCGACCCTAATGCCGACTATTCAATCACGGGAATGCCAACCTTGTATGGTGAGGATATTATGATTGGTGACCCCTGTAATTTTGCAACAACCGTATCGGCGGACACCGCAGCGCTCTGTGGTGACATTGAGTACCAAATCATCCGCAATTGGTCTGTATTGGATAATTGCTCCAACTTCCTACGTCAGCACCAGCAGGTCATTCTGATATTGGATGAGGAGGCTCCTAGCATTACCTGCCCTACCCCCATAACGATTAGTACAGACCCGGGAGATTGCTTTGGCAGCATTACTCTTCCGGCTCCTGCGATGACCGATAATTGTAGCTCGGATCTGACATTTCAGGTAACGACCTCATGGGGAGGAGAAGGGGTAGGTCCATATACCAATATACCGCAAGGCGAACATACCATTACTTATACAGCAACCGACGAATGTGGCAATTCCAGTACCTGCTCAACGACACTAACGGTAATCGACGATGAATTTCCAACGGCGAGTTGTAATGACCAATTGGTCGTGGCCATACCCAATGGAGGATTGGCAAGCGTACCCGCTTCGGCCTTTGATGAAGGAAGTACGGACAATTGTCACTCTACAGTGTATTTCAAAGCCAAAAGAGTGATACCTGGTGGCTGTGGAGGAGCTAATGGCGACGACTCAGATGCAGCCGGTAGTCAGGAATGGTTTGATGATACAGTCTTATTCTGCTGCGATGAAATGGATGAAGATTCCATAATGGTGATTCTAAGAGTATATGAAATAGACCCCGGTGATGGTCCCGTTGATCCATCAAGAGAAGTTCAGGGGGGGGATTTATTCAACCATTACAACGATTGCCAGACATTGGTGACCGTTCAAGACCAATTACCGCCTTACTTTGATTATTGCCCGGGGCCACTGACGATTGATGTACACGATGGCTACGAGGATTTATCGGTTTTCGGAACACCTCACGCAGTTGACAATTGCGGGTTCACCATAGACTCGACTTCAACCATTGATATTGATGAATGCGGGTGGGGTAGCATCACACGAACGTGGACAGTAACAGACAATGTGGGATTCACAGCAAGTTGCACGCAGGTTATCACCGTCGAAAACGACAATCCGCTTTTAGAAAGCGAAATCACGTGGCCTGAAACTTACACTACCTACGAGTGTGGAGCCAGTGTTGAACCGGAAGACTTGCCATTGCCCTATAGAGCACCTACTTTTGACACCGATGAGTATTCTAATACCTACATCAACCATAGCGATGCCATCTATACCATCTCCGGGAACTCCTGCTATAAGATTTTAAGAACATGGACCGTCATTGATTGGTGCAATTACGATATTGAAAATCCACAAGATGGAGGTTCATTCACCCATACTCAAATTGTAAAGGTGTTAGACAATACTGCACCTGAATTGACCTGCCCGGAAGATATTGTAACAGGCGTAACCATCTCTTGCTCCTCTGCGGAAGTAACCATTCCTCCGGCAATCGCGACTGATGACTGTAGCACCAATATTCAGATAACCAACAACTCTCCTTATGCCTATTCTAATGGAGCAGATGCCAGCGGGATTTACCCGAAGGGAGAAACGCAAATCACCTTTAGTGCAACAGATGGCTGTGGCAATACAGCGACCTGCCAAATGATTATTCAGGTGATTGACGACGAGGCACCAACTCCGATCTGCATCGTAGGAGTATCCGTTGATTTGGTGCCAACTGATGGTGAGATGATGGCTGTCGTCCCCGTCTCTGCTTTTGATGCCGGAGCAACTGATAATTGCACACCGGAAGAAGACATTAAAAAGACCATTCGACTTGGCGATGGTGCGGGTGTACCCGCAACGGACACCACTATCACCGTCACCTGCTTCGACGTAGGGAATCAAATAATCGAGTATTGGGCTACCGATGAGGCAGGCAACGCAGACCGCTGTGTAACCTACCTTGCCGTGCAAGACAATAACGAAGCGTGTGAAACAGTATCAACTGCAATGATTGCAGGAAACATTACAACGGAAATAGGCGAAAATGTGGAAGCCGTCATGGTGATTGAAAATGAAGAGAACATGACTTCTCAAACGGGTGATGATGGGCACTTTGCCTTTGAGAATGTTGAGACAGGAGCAGACTATACATTGACACCATCACTCAATGAGGATGTTAAAAATGGGGTTTCAACCATGGATTTGATCTTAATCACCAAGCATATCCTAGGCAATGCCTATCTGGATTCACCCTATAAAATAATCGCTGCCGACGTAGACGCCTCCGGTAGTATCTCCACTTTTGATTTAATCAAATTGAGAAAGATAATTTTGGGCATTGATACCGAGATGCCAAACGGTAACACCTCATGGCGTTTTATCCCTGCGGATTTCACCTTCACCGACCCGACTAATCCTTTCCTTGACGATCTGCCGGCATCAATGAATATCGACAACTTAAACACCAGTGAGATGGATGCCAACTTTATTGCCATCAAAGTAGGCGATGTGAACCTGACAGCCATTCCGAATAGTCTGGTTGGAGAGGACGACCGTTTTGCATTAGGCAATTTCAATATGGTCATTAAAAACAGATATGTGGAGGCAGGCGAAACCATCACCATCGACTTCATGGCGCGAGATATGGACAAAGTTGCCGGCTTCCAGTTCACTATGAACTTTGACCCAACTGCAATAGAGTTTGTAGATGTT
>JALVDO010000895.1 GCA_027008975.1 Saprospiraceae bacterium
ACGCACATGTTTATAAGCTGGCGAAGGTCAGCTTTTTTTTGTGCTGGAGCACGATTATTATTGCCGGATGCTCAACACGATGTTTGTCGGAGCATGAAGTAGAGCTAATGGCGCTGCTACCAAAACACGCGGTAAATATGGCACAAAATGAAAAAAAAATATCGGCGCGTTTTGTGCGTTCGTTTGGCATTTTTATTCAAAAAAACACGGTGCTTACCGTATCGCATGCCTTGCCAAAAAATGCGCATTTAGAGCATTTTTCCGTACAAAAAAACGATGAAAAAAATGAGCTTTTGCTTTTGCGTTCCGATCGGTGCGGTTTTCCCGTTCCGCTTGCCAAAAAAAACGCCGCCATCAATGAAGAAGTGTTCTGGTGTCGTGATGGAAAAAAGGCGGGAAAAATTATCGAAGAAAATATCGAAACATACGCGAAATTTCCCCTCGGCGCTTCCGGAAAACGCTTAATTGCCCTTCAAAAAATGCAAGGCAACGTACAAATGGGGGATTCGGGACGAGGGATATGCAACGAACAGGGGGCACTGGTGGGGATGGTGGTGGCGACGGACACGGAGGGAGCATTCCTAATTCCCGTTGCAAAAATTATTGACTTTCTCCCATAACTTTTGCCACAATGCCCGGGCATTTGCTCCTGTGCACGAGTGGCGGAATGGTAGACGCGCTAGCTTGAGGGGCTAGTGGACTTTATGTCCGTGGAGGTTCAAGTCCTCTCTCGTGCACCAAGAATGATATTATTGGAAATACTGGTAAATAAAGAAAAAAAACAGATGTGAGAAGTACCGATAAATTTCGAAAGATAAGGAGGCAAGACAAAATTTGAGCGATTCGTCCTACGACTGTAGTAATCGGACTTTAGTGCAGATGACAAAGCCATACGGAAATGCATCAGTGCTTCTATTATAGTATTTTTTGCGGTTCTTTTCCCGTTTCCCACACCAGATCAAAAATACTGCGGAGGGTGTTTGCCAGCCCGTCACTTCGAATATGCACGCCTATTGGTCCGCGAAAATCAAAAAGGGCGATGCTGTTTTGCGTAATTAAAATTTCCGTTTCAAATGCCGATTGTGGCGGCACAAATCGTGTATGTCTATTACCCTTTTCGTCAAGTGCGGCATATTTTTCTGCGCGGGGAGATTGTGGGAGGAGAACACGACTGATCACATTTTTTTTCTTTTTTCGCTCGATGTATTCGTGCGTTAAATAGTGCAAAATTTTTTTTGGAATTTTTTCGAGCGTTAAAAACGCGCATTGACGCTTTCCCAAGGAAAGCGTTTTTTCGAACAGGGAAATCACTCCCTCTTCCCCTTGATAAAAAGATACCTGCGGTAGTGTTGCCCCTTTTCCTCGCTTTTTCATAAGCTCCTTTACAAATATCGAAAGGATATCCATTTCTTGCATTTGTCGGCGAATATTGCGCTCGGCGCGCTGAAGGATTTGTTCGGGGGAAACGGCGGAAAAAAGTGTTGCCGGTGAAGCCGGTACTTCAAAAACAAGCCCTTTTTCGATAAGGCGCTTGAGAATGGAAAACACGGTGGTGCGATTGATGTGCAGCTGTGATGCGATGGCGGACGCT
>JALVDO010000896.1 GCA_027008975.1 Saprospiraceae bacterium
CGACATCATCCCTGAGGATATCACCAATCTGGGCAGAATGGATTTGTCGGTCAAACTCGAAGGCAAGGTCTTTATTTTTGAGTTTAAACTATCGGAAAAAGCGACCGGAAATGCCCTAAAACAAATCAAAGAGCGGCGATATTGGGAAAAATTCCAAGAAGAGGCTGAGCATATTTACCTCATCGGAATCGAATTCAGCCGTGAAAACAGAAATATTATTGGGTACGAGTGGGAGGAAATTTAGGGCTTGTCTTCGACAACGCTCCGCTGTCTTTTCTCGGTTGAAACCACCACTACCAAAAAACTGACAAAATGAAATATACCTTACTGGCAATGCCCGATAATGGTATAGCGTTTATTAGGCGAATCTTTTCGAATGCTGACGTTGATACCGGCGGCAATTCCGTTGAGAACATCATCGATGGTTTTGACCTTTCCGAAGCTTGCAGTCAGGGTGCACCCTTCAAACGTGCCTTCCAGATTGATTTTCACACCGAAAAAGCGTTCGAGGATGGTTTTGATTTCGCTCATTCTGGCTGCTTTGAAATTCAACTGCCGGTCTTTCCAGCCCCACTCGTTGAGTCCGCTTTTTTCTTCGATGAGTTTGTTGGCATTGATGGCATAAGTGCCGCGCTCGTCGGCGGTAAGCGTCAGGTGATTGGCACTGTTTCTGGTGCCGAATGCCACTTTTCCTTCTTTGACGGCAACTTCCACGAAGTCTTCCTGTCGGTAGGCTCTTACGTTAAAGACGGTGCCGAGTACGCGTACCTGCGTTTTAGCAGTTTTGATGATAAAGGGCTTTTGCGGATTTTTAGCGACGGTAAAGAAGCCTTCTCCTTCCAATTCTACTACCCGCTTTCCGCCCTTGAATGCAGCAGGGTAGTGGAGGCTTGAGTTTTTATTGAGTGTGACAAAGGTGCCATCGTCCAATAGAATCTCTTCCGGGGTGGCAGTCGTGGCAAATACTTCCGTTGGTGGCTTCGCGTTAAAATGTTGCCATAATCCGAAGGCGCCGACGATAAATAAGATAGCAGCGGCAACTCGTAGGAAAGTATATCTTGATAATGACCTTACTTTTGCGGGCGAAGCTTGCTCTGAAGTGGCTTTTTGGAAGCGCGCGAATGCCTTATCGACATCCGGCTCGAAGGATGATTTGTAGGAGGAGGTTTTATCCCACAAATACCCAGCCTCATGCTTTTCAATAGCATTGAGCTTATCCCATTCGTTGTTTTTGTTTTTTCTCATTAATGTTTATATCAATCTAATATTTTTGCAAGACGCTTTTTAACGGAAAGAATACCAATTTTGATTCAAAATTAAGCATCCTCTCCACAAAAGTGACACCGAACTGAGGGTTTACCCCTATTAATCGGTGTTTTTTCTTGTTTTCGGCATATAGCCGACATATTTTTTTATTACAACAGGTCTTTTCGCAGTTGCTTTAAAGCTCTCGATACCTGATTTTCGACCGTCTTGATGGATATATCCAAGTGGTCGGCAATCTCCTGATAAGACATCTCCTCGAACCGGCTTAGCACAAAGACAATGCGACACCTTTCCGGTAACCCATCAATAGACCGGTCTATTTTTTGTTGCATTTCTGCCGCTGCCATTTGTGCTTCGACGCCCTGAAGTTTGCTGGCGACATTTTCGTAATGACTATCGTCCTCGAATTGCAATCTCCTGTCGCGTATGTAATTCAATGATTTATTGACGGCACTACGCCTCAAATACGCCTTCAGGGATATCCTTATTTCCAGGTTATCTCTGCGTTTCCACAATCCCAAAAATAAATCCTGAACCAAATCCTCGGCTACTGCGCCATCAGGTATGATGCGATAAACGACCCTACAAAGCCAGGCGTAGTACTCCTGAAAAAGGGCTTCAACTCCCTTCTCCGGATTCGTTTTAAGTAACTCTTTGATGACGTCTTCGCTCATACGGTTTAGCTAATGTTCATGCTTTTCGGGCGCAAGATACGAATTTTTAATAATTGAATGTGAGAATGAGTGAGTGAGTGCGAGAATTCGATCCCCGAGCTGCCGCAGGAAGATCGGGGAGCGATTAAACACCTATTACAAATCAAGAACCAACGCCCGATAAATCTCATTAGTGGAAAGCACCTCCCTGTTGCCGACCACAATCAGTTGCTCTTTGGCTCTCGTCAGCGCGACGTTGAGCTTGCGATCGACACCGGTTTCGGAGAGGCTGACAAGGGACTGGAATTGCAGCTCGGAATTGACGCAGGTAGAGATGATAATGATGTCGCGTGCACTCCCCTGATAGCGCTCGACCGTATCGACGGTTATCTTTTTGGCAATATCTCCGAGGGCTTTTAAATGGTGTTGCAGTAAGGCGATTTGGGCACGATAGGGCGTGATAATACCAATGGTGGCATTTGTTAGTTCGAGTTTGTTTTCTTCAAATATTTCGATGTAAGCTCGGATGATTTCCACTATTTTTTCCGCTTCGAACCGGTTGGTTTTTAGCTGGCCGGTGGATTCATCTCTGGGGACGTCGAAAAAGTGCAATCTCTTGGATAGCAGTTGTTGTGCCAATTGTCCGCTTTTACGGGTTTTTAACGGTAATGGCTGTTTTTGCCTGATGGAATGCGGGATATCATCGGGTAATATTTCCAATGTGTTTTGATAAAAATAGCGGTTGGCAAATTGCATAATATCCCGGTGCATGCGTCCCTGTTTGCTCAGTTGCGAAAAGCAGTGCTCCCATCCGTTCTTCTTAGCGAGTAGGAAGAGTCGTTCAAACAAAGCGTTCCGTAGATTGGTCAATCCCAATTGTTGTAGCTCTTTGTCGTTTACAACGGATTGGCGGCTGTCTTGAGTAACGACGGCAGGGAGTTGGAGGTGGTCACCGATTAGTACAAATTTTCCAAAATGGGGGAGTAATCCCACGAGCATGGGTTCGGGTATTTGTGAGGCTTCGTCGATAATGGCGATGTCGAATTTTTTTAATTTTAGCAATGCCCTTTTTCCCGAAAGGGAAGCAACAGTCGCTACGAATATCCGGTGTTCTTCCACGAGGTCTTGCAATTCCCTTCTCGTACTGACTTCCGAAGACAATACGGATAGTAAGCGATCGGTGTAATCGGGATGGGTGGCGTATTTCGAGCCGATTCTGATATAAGCTCGGTGCATATCGGGGTGGATGCTTTCGATGGCAGCACATATTTCATCAACTGCGCGATTGGTGTAGGCGAGTAGCAGAATATTGCCCGATTTGTTCTCAAACAGATGACGCACTAATTCGCGGAGCATAATGCTGGTTTTGCCCGTTCCCGGAGGTCCCCAAAGCAAGAAGTAGTCCTTGGCATGGACGATTTTTTGGAATATTTCGGATTGTTCATCAGTGAGGGTATGAGAATGGGGTATTGGGTGGTCGATGGAGGGTTTTTCGGGCGCTTTTACGCCTAACAGCAGGTCGGTCTTTTGGCTCGGGTGGTTTATCATCTCAAACAGGGAGCGATACATGCCCGTGAATCCGCTATCGAGCAGGTCGTGTTCGAGTGACCAATACTCAAAGGATTGAAATAGTTTTTTATTGAACTGTTTGGAGCGCAGGCGGATACGTATTTCTTCTTCCCCGAGGTGGATAATGGTACATTTGAAGAGTTGGTTTCCGATGGCACTTCCCGCCTTATCAACGGGGTAAAAGACGGCTATATCCCCCTTTCTGAAATTGGCAAGGCTTGTAGTTTGAGGGCTCTTTTTCAGGTGGATAACCGGCTCTTTTTCAATGGCGTTATTTTTGGTAATTATCAAATGGTTTAAAATGGTGAAATTTTCGATTTTGTGGTCGAAATCATCCATCCAAATGGCGGCAAAACCGTTCATTCTGTCAATTCCTTGAACGCCGGTTTTAGAAAGCCGGTGCTCCCTCGCGATGAAGCCTGAGAAAAGGATGAAATACTTTTTGCGCAGGTCGTCCATCTTTTTGTAAGACTCTTCAAATAGGGCGATATTATCCCGCGAAAAACCCTTTAATGTGGGGAAGGAAGCGAGGCGAAGCCGTCTGAATAGCCGGTCGCCTTGTTCTACGACCGGGGTGTTATCTTTCCCGAGCCGACACAACATTTCTTCCAACCCGAGCAGTTGGTTTCGGATATTGATTCCCTCGTATTGAAGCGCCTTGGTAATAGGAGCATATCGCAAACAATCCGTATCCTGACCGGAATAAAGGATATAGCTTGCCGGGGCGTAATCAAGTGAGAATACGGTGCTAATCAGCAGGTCGTAGAGCAACGTCTGCATATAGTGGCTGGCGCTAATACCATAAGCATTGGGGCGGAATGCTCTTCCGCTTTTTAGCTCGACGACGACACTCTTTTTCTCTTCGGGTGCGTGGTAGAACAAATCCAATCGTCCCTGTATCCCATATAGGGGTGCAATAAAAGATGGCTCGAGATAAGACGCTTCAGTATTGATACCCACCTTGCCAAACTCACCTTGCACCATCGACTTTAAATTGATGAAATGCTTTTGCGACTTTTGGATAATCTCCTTGACTTTCTGATCGGAAAACAGACAAAACTCAAGTGGCGCCAATTCAAATACTCCTTTGATTAACTCCCGGAAGGAAACCTCCGGATTACTCATGAGTTCATCTAAAAAATAATTGGCAATGTTCCCAAGCATTAGGGCAGGAGAGACGCTAAACGGCAGGTACTTTTTGAGTAGAAATTGCCACGGGTCAGCCCCCGAATGCTGAAAAGAGGCGGCTATCGCCGAAATGTCCATCAGATAGTCCGGCTCGATGACAAGTGCTCTTGGCGAGTAGCTGCCATCATCAATCTGTGTCACATCCAGTAAATTGACCAATACCGGAAATTGAAAGACTTTCTTGATTAGCTTGATTGAGGTGTCAAAGTTGTCGTTAACGCCGATTTGCCCGTAGGTGATTTTGATAATATCAAAGGGCTCATCAATACATTTCCCGATGAAATAATTATCGGCCTCCCTGTCTTCGAGCAGTAATACCTTTAGACTTTTTTGGTATTTGCCACGTAAGGAGGGCAATTGGTAATCCGGCCATTGCTCCGGATAGTGCTTTTGTAGTGTTTTCGGAATATCACTTTGAGTAATAATAGAGATAGCAGTAGCTAAACCTTTGATTCCCAGTTGAAACAGGTTTTTTGTCTCATTTTCTTTAGGATGGTTTTCTATCCCCAGTTTGCGAAAGCGGTGTAAAAAGTACTCGTGTCTTTTATCAAAGTGAAACCGAGTAGCAACGACAGATATCTGGCTGAATAGCGTAGCGGAGTAGAGGTGCTCAAATTTAGATGCCTCACCGAAAAAGTAGCAAAAAAGTCTCGAAAGCCTTTGCAGCCTCTGCTCCTGTACAACAGCGTCCGCAGAGCCGATTTTTAACAACTCTTTATACATCAATTCCGCAAAGGCGTTCAGGTCTTTATTTTTCATACTGATTGCAATGATGGTATTTTAACACATAAATTACTACCCATCAGCATGCAATCGCTCCTTTTTTGCCAATAGTTCTTCTTCCGATTCCACAAAGTCATCGTCGGGTACGCAGCAATCGACAGGGCAGACGGCGGCACACTGCGGTTCGTCAAAAAATCCCTTGCACTCCGTACATTTATCCGGTACGATAAAGTAAAAATCCTCCGACAAAGGGGGCATCGGTTCGCTGACTGCTATCTTTTTACCATCGTGTAGCTCAAAGGTTCCGCTCACTTTATTCCCGTCTGCAACGGTCCATTCTTCACCCCCTTCGTAGATGGCTGTATTCGGGCACTCCGGCTCACAGGCACCACAATTGATACACTCATCTGTTATTTTTATTGCCATGTGTTGTTTTAAGATTTCGTGATTTAATGTTTGTATTCCCAACAAACACAAAATTACAAGCATTCCCAACCGAAAAAAAGTAATTGCGCATTTTTTTTAATATCAAAAAACAAGAACCTATCTTTGTCGAAAATATAAAACATTGGCACGTAAATCTTCAGACACTTCTAAAAAGACTAAAAAGGTTACTCCATTAATGCAGCAATACTTCAAGGTGAAGACCAAACACCCGGATGCTATTTTGCTGTTTAGAGTGGGCGATTTTTATGAGACCTTTGGTGAGGATGCCGTGAAAACCTCTAATGTGCTGGGTATTGTACTGACCAGCCGGAACAACGGAGGAAGCGATATCGAACTGGCGGGCTTTCCATACCATTCCCTGAATACCTACCTGCCTAGATTGGTGCGGGGTGGCTATCGAGTGGCTATCTGTGAGCAATTGGAGAAGCCTAGCCCACAAAAGAAGATTGTCAAGCGCGGTGTGACAGAGATTGTAACCCCCGGTGTTGCCATTAGCGACCAATTGTTGGACCATAAAAAAAACAACTTTCTTGCAGCAGTGTATTTTGGGCGGAAAGAACGCTTTGGTGTGTCTTTTCTCGATATTTCCACGGGTGATTTTTTGGTATCGGAGGGCAGTGCAGAATACGTGGATAAGTTGTTGCAGAGTTTTAAGCCTTCCGAAATTATTTTTTCCAAAGATAAAAAGAAGGAGTTCATCAAGCGCTTCGGAGATAAATTCTACACATTTGCATTGGATGAATGGGTTTTCACCCATGATTATGCCCGGGAGAAGCTCTTAGAACAATTCGAGGTGCAGGGCTTGAAGGGGTTTGGCGTGGAGGAGTTGGAATTGGCGCAAATAGCTGCCGGTGCCACATTGCATT
>JALVDO010000897.1 GCA_027008975.1 Saprospiraceae bacterium
TATCTCTACAGAGATGGGCAACTGTCTATCGGCCCTTACCAGGGTACGCTCGGCTGTCTTCACATCGAGATGGGGAAAGGCGTTTGTGGCAGAGCGGCAGCAACTCGCACGACTCAAATAGTGGACGATGTGCACCTTTTATCCCAAGGAAACGAACACATCGCTTGCGACCCCAATTCCAGATCGGAGATTGTACTGCCGGTTTTTAACGCACAAAAGAAGTTGATAGCCGTCCTTGATATTGATAGTACATTACCATCATCATTTGACGAGGTGGACAAGGAGTATCTCGAGGGAATGTTGCGGGTAGTTTTTTAAAATTTCTGCTCGCTGCGACCTGTGGTCGCAATGCGGATATCGGTGTAGGCTTTCAGCCTACAGTTGTCAAGACAAAATTATGAAAAAGTTTTTTATAGTTTTAAGGCGTAATTGAGTGCCTCAGTTTTCAATGGCAATCTACACTTATGTGGCTAAAGCCACTTTTTGCTATCCTTTCTTGTCCGTTTGCTAAAGCAAACGGTAATTCCTGAAACTAATTGTAATAGATAGCACTTAGGATAACAGCCGAGACTAACCGTACTCTTCTTTCTGTTTTTTACCGTCGGTTTCACTTTACCGTCGGTTTTAACCGACGGTTAGAAACTCCATAAAAAAGTGGCTTTAGCCACATTGCTTTTCTTACTATGTTTGTGCGTATTTCTTCACAAGTTAAACGATAGATTAAAAACCTAAACTTTAGTGCGGTTTGCGACTACACCTCACTTCTCCACAAATACCGTTTGGGTGGGATAAGCAAAATCCACTTTCAATTCGGCTGCGATTTGCAGGACAGCGAAGAGTAATTCCTCCTTTACGCTAATTTCCGAGGCGTAATCAGGTACATCGAGTTGTACACGGAATAAGATGCTAAGGGCAGAATCATCAAGGCTTTGTAGTGCAATATAGATCCCTTCTTCACGCACCGAAGGATGGCTGCCGGCTAGTTCCTTTAGACGCACGATGAAGTTTTGTATTCTTTCAGGAGGCGTCTGATAAGTGACCCCAAATTGTGTTTGGAACAAGCGATAAATCCGCACGCCCATATTAGTAATAGATCGATTGACGAGGTTGCCGTTGGGGATGGATACAAGAGACGAGTCCGACTTGCGAATGCGCGTACTTCTGAAACCTACTTCCTCTATAGTGCCGGATATATTCCCATCCGTGATATAATCACCGATTTGGAAGGGTTTGTCGATAAAAATCATGACGGAGCCAATCAGGTTTTTGACGGCATCCTGTGATGCCAGGGCAAGTGCCAAACCTCCAATTGATGCTCCCGCGATTAAGGCGGTGACGTTGACATTCAAAATGCTTAATACTTGAAAAATAGCACCAATAATCACCACTCCCTGCAAAAACCGGCGCAGAATGGGAAGCAATTGCTCATCCATTTTACTGGATGTTTTTTGGGCGAATTGTTCTGTATATTTCATCAAGACCGCAACAACCCTAAGTGCAATCAAAGCGATCAGTACGACGGATACTATCCTAATAATTGATATGGCATACTCCATTGATGTGACCGGCAACAAAAGCACGGGAAGTAGTACCCTTATCAACTGTATGATAATCAAGCTGCTCACATAGCGCGCTATTTTATGCATGGAGAATTGGCTCCAACGTCGTTCCAGCGATGGCCTGTTTTTTATCTTATCGAAAATAAAATTTAAAACCCTGCTCAAAATAACATGAACGAACAGACCGATTATCAGCAAAATGATTAGTCCTAAGTATTGCCATACGGCAAGTCCCAGTATTTTGGTTTGCCCCATTAGCGGGAGATAATTGAGTAGCCGGTCTGTCCCAAAGGGAAATACCTTCTTATGCAACACGGGAATTGCTCTGACTGTCTGGTCGGAATAATACCATTTTCCATCTCCTTTTTTTTCTAAAAAAACATCGGGCAACTCCTTGGGGAATGGGGTGTAAATTGCTTTATGAGTCAGGCTATCAATGTAGTTATTATCGGTTGGGACAATATTAAAACGAACGTACAATCCTTCTCCATCCAGTATTTGCTTTAGCTGAATAGCGCGCTTAGTGACTTCCTCTTCGGATAAGTCCATTTTTGAAAGAGCCTTTGCAGCTTTTAGGGGCTCATAGCTGTCTTTTTGTAAATAGTATAAATGCACATACATCGTATTGTTGGGTGATTCAAGGGTAATTGGAACGTTATTCGACGATTGTGACCACAAAAACGACGTAAAAAAAAGAGAAAACAGAAGAATAAAGTACTTTTGCATGATGATATTCATTTAACACGAAGATAATTTAATTCACAAAATAACAATTATGAGGTTTAAAATTTATTTATTTTTTTTCATCACTGTTTTGACTTTTGGTACGGCGAAGGCTCAGGAGTACGCCGAAAAGGCTGGTGCTTATATCGATGCATTGGCTGAAAACGGTAGGTTTAGCGGTAATGTTTTAGTGGTTAAGGCCGGGAAGGTACTATACGGTGGATATATAGGCTATGCCAATTATGCTTTTAATATCAAAAATACACCGGCTACGCGATTTAGAATTGGCTCTATTACCAAGCAATTCACAGCTTATGCCGTCCTATTCGCTACTCAATATGGTGATTTGAAGTTGACAGATCACATCTCTGATTACATCCCCGAATACCCCAAGCCCTACGGTGACCAAATCACCATCCATCAATTGCTCACCCACACTTCCGGTATTCCGAATTATACTGATGACGAATCATTCTTTAAAAACAGAGCCTGCCTCGAAGGTACACCGGAGGATGTCATGAAAACCTTTTGGAATAAGCCCCTCGATTTTACCCCCGGAAGCAAATTCAAATACTCCAATTCGGGCTATTATGTGCTTGGAGTCATACTGGACAGATTGGAAAACATGAATTACGAAATGATTTTGGACAAGATCCTTGGAGCCATCGGGATGCGGAACTCGGGATTGGAGGTATTCCGGAAAGACATTCGCAATTTAAGCACGGGCTACTCCAGGCTTGGTAATAATCCGCAAAAAGCTAATTTTATCAATGCTGAGTTGGCTGCATATTCTGCCGGTGCAATTTATTCTACAACCGATGATTTATACACTTGGAATGTATTCCTGAAAAACCAGGAATTAATACCAAAGGAACTAATGGAAAAGTATTTTACCCCGGAAAAAGAGCACTACGCCTATGGCTGGATTATCGATGAGGTTGATGGGCATCAAATCCAATGGCATAATGGTGGGATTGATGGCTTTGTATCTTATATCGCACGATACCCTAAGGATGATTTATTCATTGTGGTACTATCTAATTACGAGGGAGCTGCTATAAATAAAATAGGTAAAGACCTCGCCAAAATGGCTTTTGGACAGGAAGTTGCCGTACTAAATCTCCCTAAAGAAGTCAAAGTCAATCCACGGATTTTCGAAAAATACGAGGGCACGTATAACCTCGCACCGGGCTTCGACCTTGTCGTGACCAAAGAAAGGAATCGCTTAATGGCACAGGCAACCGGACAGGACAAATTTCAGATTTTCCCCGAATCGGAAACCATGTTTTTCTTCAAGGTGGTGGATGCTAAGGTAGAATTCATCGTCGATGAGGATGGAAATGCAACGGAAATTATTCTACACCAGAATGGAGAACACAGAGGAAAAAAGAAGTGAGAAAAAAAGAGCGTCAAAGTAAAACTTTGACGCTCTTTTTGTAACTACTTAGGTGTATCCATTTTTAGGCAAAAATGGTGTGCGCGTAAGTAGTTGCCACTTTTTATCTTATCCATGAAGCACCTTGTACATTGTCTCTCCGATGTCGGCGGGTGATTTTACTACGTGGATACCACATTCTTCCATGATTTTCATCTTGGCTGCTGCCGTATCTTCTGCCCCACCTATTATGGCGCCGGCATGTCCCATGGTACGCCCTTTGGGAGCCGTCTGTCCGGCAATAAAACCGACGACCGGTTTTGTCCCAAATTCTTTTACGTATTGAGCGGCTTCGGCTTCCATCGTCCCGCCAATCTCGCCAATCATGATGATTCCTTCTGTGTCCGGGTCGTTCATAAAGAGCTCGACTGCATCCTTGGTGGTCGTACCAATAATAGGGTCGCCGCCAATGCCAATACAGGTCGATTGCCCCATGCCGGCTTTCGTTACCTGATCGACCGCTTCGTAAGTTAAAGTACCAGAGCGCGAAACGATTCCAATCTTACCTTCTCTGTGGATAAATCCGGGCATAATACCACATTTGGCAGCACCGGGAGTGATTACCCCCGGACAATTAGGACCTACCAGGCGGGTGTCTCTATCCTTGATATACTCCCGCACTTTGACCATGTCCTGTGTGGGAATCCCCTCTGTGATACAGATGATAACCTTGATACCTGCGTCGGCAGCCTCCATAATGGCATCGCCTGCAAATGCCGGCGGCACAAAAATAACGGAGGTATCCGCTCCTGCTTGCCGAACCGCATCTGCTACTGTATTGAAAACGGGTTTGCCGAGGTGTGTTTGCCCTCCTTTACCCGGTGTGACGCCTCCTACGACATTTGTTCCATATTCTATCATCTGTTCAGCATGAAAGGTGCCTTCCTTTCCCGTAAATCCCTGAACAATCACTTTTGAGTCTTTATTGACAAGTACTGACATTTTTTAATCTTTGATTTTATTGTTAAATTGTTATTATTCTTCTACCTTTCGGATGCTTTCTTTTTGGGCGTGCCCCCTCATACTTCGGGGTCGGGCTATCCGCTCCTATGCGCTCCTCCGTCGCACATACCGCTACTATCCCTCACGCGCTCCGCAACTCATCCCAACGCTCCCTCCTCTAACATTTATGTGTTTTAATTTGACCACGTACTTACCCAAAAGATAACACAAATCCGAAATCCTAATTTTAAATTTTACATTTCTTCAAATTCTAATTCCCATTCTAATTCTCATTCCCATTCTCATTCTAATTCCCATTCTAATTCTAATTCTAATTCCCATTCTCATTCTTCCACATAAATGAAGACATCCTCGTTTGGCTTCTTCATAAAGTATTTCTCGCGAGCAAATTTTTCCCTATTTACATTTTGCCTCAAACGTTCCTCTTCGGCTTCTTTTATTTTTTTGCCGTAGTAGTTTTTATCTTCCTCTAACTGATTGACAATCTTCTGCAAACGCAAATTAGTGTAAACGTTATGTTTGTCAAAAAAAACCATCCAGGCAAAAAAGAACGTTAAAAATAAGACATACCTATTTTTAAACGGCTTGGGAATCTTTTTTAAAAGCGGTGTGAAAATATTTTTTCCTGCCATAAGTGAAAATTATGCCTGCAAGGTACGTATTTTTTTTGTAACTACTAAAGTATCAACCCCCTTCCCGGGAAAACAGCCGAATCGGCCAAGTCCTCTTCAATGCGCAACAACTGATTGTACTTTGCGATTCTGTCCGTTCTCGACATCGAACCCGTTTTGATTTGCCCCGTATTCAAAGCGACTGCCAAGTCCGCAATTGTGGTGTCTTCCGTCTCACCGGAACGGTGGCTGATAACAGAAGTATAGGCATTTCGAGTCGCCAGATTAACGGTGTCGATGGTTTCAGTCAACGTTCCAATTTGATTGACTTTTATCAAGATGGAGTTGGCGATTGATTCATCAATTCCTCGCTGTAGCCGGTTCGAGTTGGTCACAAACAAATCATCACCGACTAATTGAACTTTATCTCCTAACTTTTGGGTTAATTCCTGCCAGCCCGTCCAGTCGTCCTCTGCCAGTCCGTCTTCGATGGAGAAAATAGGGTATTTTTTTACCCAGTTGGCCCAATAAGCTACCATGTCCGAAGCACTCAGTTTGTCGCCACTCGACCAATGCAAATGATACATTTTTTCTTTCGGAAGATAAAACTCAGAGGCCGCCGGATCAAGTGCAATCATCACATCGTCTCCCGGTTTATATCCTGCTGTTTCGATGGCTTTAAGTATGATTTCAATCGCTTCATCGTTGGATTTTAGGTTTGGCGCAAAGCCACCTTCATCCCCGACGTTGGTCGAATAACCCTTTTTCTTCAAGACTGATTTGAGGGTGTGAAATATTTCAGCTCCCATTCTCAGCGATTCATAAAAAGTATCTGCTCCCATTGGCATAATCATAAACTCCTGAAAGTCGATGCTGTTATCTGCGTGCGAACCGCCGTTGATAATATTCATCATCGGTACGGGTAATACGTGGGCGTTCACACCACCAAGATAGCGAAACAGTTCCTGATTGGAGAGCGCTGCTGCAGCTTTTGCTGCCGCGAGAGAAACGCCGAGAATGGCATTCGCCCCCAAGTTTGATTTATTGGGCGTACCATCAAGGTCAATCAGCAGGTTGTCAATGTATCGCTGCTCAAAAACACTGACTCCCATCAAGGCTTCAGCGATGGTGTCTTCTACATTCATACAAGCCTGAAGGACGCCCTTGCCTCCATATCGAGTCTTGTCACCATCTCGTAGTTCTACTGCTTCATGCACACCTGTGGAAGCTCCCGAAGGCACTGATGCACGACCGGATACGCCACTTTCCGTTAGCACTTCAACTTCGACGGTAGGATTGCCTCGCGAATCCAGAATTTCTCTTGACTTAATATCAATGATATTATCCATTGTATTTTATTTTGGTTAGTATTAATTTTTATTCATCAAATCTATGAAATCATCAAATAAATAGT
>JALVDO010000898.1 GCA_027008975.1 Saprospiraceae bacterium
CATCTCGGTAGCGAGATCCGGTAAGACAAAGAATTGTGGGTCTGCATTTCCTTTAGAGAGGAATTCGGATCCACGTTCGGTCAATTCTACATTTCTGTTTTTTTCATCAATGGTGAAATAAAGCGGCTCATCTACAATGTGCATGTGCTTCGACTGCTCCTGCATATAGTAGTTTTCTGCTTTTTGAAGCATGACCTTTACACCTTCCTGACTGAGAAATTTAATCAAAGGACGATACTTAGGCAAAGCGCGGTATGCCCGAAGAATTGCCATGCCGGCTTCGCCCTCCTGGTAACCAACAATGCCATCTTTGAATAGGCTTTTGGCTTCAGCCAGATATTTGGTCGCCAATTGCCGCTGAACGGCGATTAATTTTTCAACATGAGGTTTCAAGGAGGCGTACTCCTGCTCTTCACTACCCTGAGGAACGGGACCGGAAATAATCAAAGGCGTACGGGCATCGTCAATCAGGACGGAATCAACCTCATCTATGATGGCGTAGTGATGCTTGCGTTGTACGCGCTCTTCAATCGAGCGCACCATGTTGTCCCGTAGGTAATCAAATCCGAACTCGTTATTCGTTCCGTAGGTTACATCGCAGTTGTAGGCATCGCGTCGCTCAGGCGAATGCGGCTGGTATTTGTCAATACAATCGACCGTGAGGAATAAAAATTCGAGGATAGGTCCAATCCATTCACTATCCCTGCGCGCCAGATAATCGTTGACGGTCACGAGGTGTACCCCTTCCCCTGCCAAACCATTTAGATAAGCAGGCAGTGTGGCGACGAGGGTCTTTCCCTCTCCCGTCATCATCTCCGCAATCTTTCCTCTGTGTAGTACAACCCCGCCAATCAATTGTACGTCATAATGTATCATATTCCACGTGACATCTCCTCCGGCAGCTTTCCATGAATTTTGCCAGATGGCTTTGTCGCCCTCGATGTTGATGTAGTTTTTGCCCGGCTTGACGGTAAGTTCGCGGTCGAAGTCGGTGGCGGTAGTCTCCAGCGTTGGGTTTTCAGTAAACCGGCGGGCAGTCTCTTTGACGACGGCAAATGCCTCCGGTAAGATTTCTTCCAGTACAATTTCTAACTCTTCGTCTCTTTCCTTCTTGAGCTTATCAATATCATCAAAGATGTCTTCACGTAGTCCGAGGTCACTTTCGTTCTCCGCATCCTGTTTCAACCGGAGTATCTCATTGTCAATTTCCGAAAGGTGATCAGCGATGTGTTGTCTCAGCTCTTTGGATTTATTCCGCAATTCATCATTGCTCAACGACCGTAATTCATCGTATATTTCATTGATTCTTTCGACAATAGGCCTGATCGTTTTCACGTCGCGCTCATACTTACTGCCAAAAACCTTTTTTACAATTTTCTTAAACATAAATGTCTTAATTTCTGTAATTTCCCACAAAGGTAACGATATCTCCGGATATGTTTTATGGAAATATTAATTTTGATGTGTTAATCTTTCATTTTGACGAATTGTTAACAGCATATTTTATACCATAGTTTTATATTTGTGCTTTTACGCCAAATTGGCATACCTGTTTATCATAACGTTAAGAAATTTGTTTTTTTTGGCAGAAAATCTTTTTTCCATATGACATCATTGTTGAAAAACCTCTTTTTACTTTCCGTTATGCTGATATGCGGTATGTACTGTCGTCCGATGGAAACTCGACACCCGCTCGTTGTCTATTATTTTCCCTATCAGGAGTTGCAAAAAGGGGTGTTTTACGAATTTACTCCGCTCAATAACTCAACATTTCCACCTGTTTATTGGTTCATTCAGTCTGTGAAAGAGGGGGAGAAATGGTATCTCAGAGAGATTTATATCGAAAATGACGTGCCCATGCAGTTTACCAAAGAGAAGATTGTCTCCAATGGCATTCTGGCCCAACAGGTGGATATCTTCATTCAGGATACAACGGGACAAGTTATTGAAGTCAACGGGGAGGTCCTCGCCGGAAATTCTTTTTCGTTTGATGTGCAAAAAGGGCAGGGCGTTTTATTGAGTAAATACCTGTTTAAAATCCCCGATGGTACTCAAAATACAACGACGGTCATCAAAAACAGGCTATATGAAAGTGATACGACAATAAATATTGCCAATCGCGAATACCAAAGCGTGCGTTTTGCAGTTAAAGAGATAGTTTCCATGGGAAACGAAATAGACGGCTATTCTGAACCGGAATTTTCCGGTGTGGAATGTTACGCCAAGGGTGTCGGGCTGGTTTATTATATGAAGAGAACAGATGAGCGCGTCCTATTCGAGTACGGGCTAAAAGACCGAATCCCTTTTGACGAGGCACCCGATGATTTACGACAAACGATTAAACAATTGTTGGAAAATGAGGATTAATAACAGTAAACGAACATATCTTATTGGTAGCGAAGCATCGCCAGAAGCGAACAAAAAGCAGCCCGCAATGCTTTGGGAGAAAAGGAAAGCCATCGCCTTATTCGTCCTCCTTTTAATGATGGGATTAAAGCAAACAAACGCACAAGTATTACCCCCTGACTTGACTTGTGTGACCAATGCTACTTTAAAATGGCACGTGCCTGTCAATACCTGCGGGGATTTTATTGCTTATCATATTTTTGGTGCTCAAAATGAATCCGGGCCATATTCGGAAATCGGAACAATCACCAACCAATTCGAGACGAGTTTTATCCATCAGAATGCCGCCGTAGGGACTTGGTATTATTATATGGAGACGGAAGCAGACTGCGTAGGGCACCCCGTGTTACAGTCGGATACCTTGGATAATTTAATTCCTGCTGCCGGGGGTATTCGTTCGGTATCCGTCAATGCGGATGTGACCCAAATCGATTGGTACCTCAGTCCTTCCCCCGAAGTTTATGCCTATATTATCAGCAAGGAGACAAACATGGGGACAGTCGTCGTTGATACCGTTTACACGGGCAATACTTACTTTGATTTTGATGCAAATCCGGACGGGCAAATAACGACTTATTTCGTCACCGTCATAGATGAGTGCGGCAACGAAAGTCTTGTCGTCAACCCACACAATAATATCCTGTTGAGTTCACAAAACAATGGAGGGTGTGAGCGTTCTATCTCACTTTCGTGGAATGCTTATATCAATTGGGATAATGGTGTCGAGCAATACAATGTTTACGCAAGTACCGACGGAGGTGAGTTTGAACTGGCGGGTAGTAGCCCCGGCGATGTTCTGACTTTTGATTATGAAAATATTTTGAGCTCTTCCATCTACTGTTTTTATATTGAGGCAGTAGAGTATAATACGGGCGTCACGGCGCGTTCTAATCAGATTTGCAAATCGGTTGATTTGGTACAGCCTGTCGTTGGGCTGGCTTTTGTGAATGCAAATATTACCTCCGAAAATGAAGTTCGCCTGAGCTGGGTATGGGATGTCAATTCAACTATTGCAGAGACGACCGTAAACTATTGGTCGGAGGGTGACGACGTAATCTACGTGGAGGATTATCCCATTTCTTTACCGCTGACAAATGCCAATAGTGCAACTATCCAAACCGACGCATTTAATAGTCATCCTACTTTTTATCAAATATCTACGACGGACAGTTGCGGTGTAAACCTGCTTTCCAATCCTATCGGGCTGGTTTACCTCTCAGGACAGACGGACGGTGGTGGTGTCAATCAATTGGCCTGGACACCTTATGTCAACGAGTTGATGGATACCGTTTATTACGACCTTTACCGGCTGGCGACTAATGTTCCTGAAAAATTAACAACGGTGGGTGCTGACGGAAAATTTGTTTATGAAGATTTAATCGAATTAAGTGATCCCTCGCAATTAGAGAGCTGCTATTACATTGTAGCAAGGGGGACTGTGACGCTCCCCGATACTACGGTACTGGAGACGTTCAGCTACTCCAATACCATCTGCCTGGCTCAGAATGCCAATATTTACTTCCCTAACGCTATTGCACCGGAGGGCGTTAATAAAATATTCAAGCCCATTATGCAATTCGGCGTACCGCTTACTTACTCTATGGTCATTTATGACCGCTGGGGCGGAAAGTTATTCGAGAGCAAGGATATCGGACAAGGCTGGGATGGCACCAAAAACGGCAGACCCATGCCGCAGGGCGTTTATCTATATCATATTGAATTGACGAAGGAGGATGGAGAACGCGTAGTGAAGACTGGGACGGTGGTTTTGCTGCGGTAATGAGGGGTGTACAAAAGCTTTTTTTGGAATGCCAAAACATTCTCCACCCTAATGCGTTTACAAAGGGTTGGAGTCCGATTTTGCTATAAAGTTTCGAGACATAAAGGTGATTTTATAGCCGCATGAGATTTTTTAAATAACTTCTTTGTAAATTGCGGCTTCTTTTGAATACAATCACCATTTTGAAATGAAAATGGATGTTGAAGTTGTTTAAGAATAGCTGCTTGAAGCGAAAAATGAAGATTTTAAGCGAAGATGACTTACAAAAAACGGAGTTTAGCAGCGCTAAATGAGTATTTTTGTAAGGAAATATTCGCTTGAAAGATCATTTTGTAGCCAAGTGAGCTATTTTTTAACAACTTCGTTAAAATACAAGAAATAAAAATGGGAAAGATAGAATTTAAATCAGATGTGGAAGCAGTTGATGCATTAGCAAAATCTTATGCCGACCTTAAAAAAGAAATTGGAAAAGTAATCGTAGGGCAGGACGAGGTCGTCATGGCTGTCATCATCTCCCTGTTTAGTAACGGGCACAGCCTCCTCGTCGGGGTGCCGGGCTTGGCAAAAACCCTATTGGTCAGCACCATATCTGAAGTGTTGGATTTAGATTTCAAACGAATCCAGTTTACCCCGGACCTGATGCCATCGGATATCACCGGGTCGGAAATTTTGGACGAAGAACGCCATTTTCAATTCAATCGCGGACCGCTTTTTTCCAATATTGTACTGGCGGATGAGATCAACCGTACCCCTCCCAAAACACAAGCGGCTCTACTGGAAGCCATGCAGGAAAAGTCTGTTACGGTAAGTGGAGAGACGCACCAATTACCCAAGCCTTTCTTTGTGTTAGCTACGCAAAATCCCATTGAGCAGGAGGGTACCTACCCGTTGCCGGAAGCGCAGTTGGATAGATTTATGTTCAATATCTTTTTGGATTATCCATCCTACGAGGAAGAGATTGACATCGTGAAAAGGACAACTATCCTGCAGCAAAACGATTTAAAGCACGTAGTGACCGGCTCCGAAATACTTTTCTATCAGCAGTTGATTCGGAAAATTCCCATTGCGGATAACGTATTGGAATACGCCGTTTCGCTGGCAACCAAGACGCGCCCGGGCACAGACAAGGCGACAGATATGGTGAACGAATATATCTCTTGGGGAGCAGGTCCGAGAGCTTCGCAGTATTTGGTTTTAGGTGCCAAATGCCACGCTGCTATCAACGGGAAGTACTCTCCAGACATAGAGGATGTGCAGGCAATCGCCGGATTTGTCCTACGCCACCGAATCGTTCGCAACTACAAAGCAGAGGCAGAAGGCATCACGGAAGATCAAATTATTCGCAGTTTGTTCTAATATTTGTCCAACTAATCGTATTTTGGTGGCAAATCGGAGAATGAATTGCTTAACTCTTAATTAGCATTTACGCCAAAGATGGGGTTAGCAGCATCTTTTAAGACATAGGCAAATAATAAATTTATCTGTAAATTTATTATTGAAAGGCTACTAAAAGAGTTAACAAAATGTAACTACCCAGGTGCTCCTGTTTTTAGGGCAAAAATAGTGGGTACCTGAGTATTTACAACAAAATAAGAAATAATAGATGAGAAATAACATCATTGTCATATTTGCCATAGGTCTGATACTTTTTGGTTGTAGCGCGGAAACCAAGAAAAAAATGAATGTGTTGCCCGCTGCTTTTGGCGTGGCAAATGGCATTGTCCTCATAGCAGATGATGATGTATGGCATGGCCCTGTTGGCGATTCTATTCGCTTTTATTTCGGCGCCCCATACCTGATTTTACCCCAGCCGGAGCCCCTCTTTGACATCAAACACTTCACCCCGAAAGGACTACAGGAGGAGCCGATTCGCAAAGAATTCAGGCACATTATTTTCGTAGGGAACATTAAGGATGATGATTCGCCAACTACCCGGATTATTCGTAAGGACATAGGAGTCGAAAGAGTCGATAAAGCTTATAAAGACCCCTCCTTTAATTCTCTCGAAGGGAAGAATAAATGGGCGAAAAACCAAACGGTCGTCTATTTATTTGGTGACTCTGAGGATGACTTGGCGAAGAGTGTTGTCTCCAATTTTCCGGCTATTGCCAAAAAGTTTCAAAACGAAGATGAATATCTCATCAATGCCGACACCTATACCGCCGGTGTAAACCTCAAACTCATGGAGGAAATCAAAACGGCAATGGATGTTGAATTAAAAATTCCAAAGGAGTACTTTATGGCGGTAAATGATGGAGAAGCGGTATGGATACGAAAGGAAAACAGCCGTATCAGTAGCAATATCATCATGACGAGAGTACCCTACAAAGATCAGTCGCAGTTCTCCAAAGAATACATCAAAGAAATACGCGACCGACTCGGCAAAAAGTACGTCTCTACACGCGCCGACAGCACCTATATGCAAACAAATGATATCGACCTCCCCATGTTCGTCACGACGACCAAACTCAACGGTCAGTACGCCATGGAAGTCAGGGGCATTTGG
>JALVDO010000899.1 GCA_027008975.1 Saprospiraceae bacterium
AATCATTAAATAATAAACACCCGAAGGTATCTGGTTTAGCTCCAGTTTATTTCTGCCGGCGGGATAATTCCCTTCCCATTTTTGTACCTTCCAGCCTTTGGCATCATACAATGCAGCCTGCTGCCACGCTTTCTTACCCATTAGGTATAAGTCACCATCTGTTATCGGATTGGGATAAATCTGCCAAAATAACCCTTCGTCGGGCTCCTTTGTATCCGTGATGACATTGATGATATAGGTGACGATACTATCACAGCCATCGGCAGATGGATACAGTGCTGAAAAAATGGTATCCTGCTCATAGGATACACCATTGAAGGAGGTACCCGATATGATGGCTGTATCAATAATCGTTTGTTCCGGTGGCTGGTACCATTGAAGATTGAGGGTGATGGTACTGTCACAACCGTTTGCGGCGAGGTATGGAATCTCAAAAACACCCGTTTCGCTAAAAACATGCCCATCCCAAACAAAATCCTCTCCTTGACAAATAAAAGTATCTATCGGCACAGGAAGTGCAGGACAAGGGATTGTCCAAGTCCCAAGTCCTCCACAGGTGCTTTGCCCTCCGAGAATTGTGTTGTAGGGTACCACATCGTATATTACTGGAGAAGCTGGAGGAAGTGGCTCTGTCAATTGATAAGAATACGTAAGTCCGACATCTATGGTATCGGAATAATCATTTGACCAAATCCGCAACTCAAATCCATCTAGGCAGCCCTCGAAATCGGTTGTAATTTCCCAGGTGATTCTTTGTAAAAGAGAATATGGGTTTTCCTGAGCGATGTGAACATTACAGTTTGTCGGCACCTCATTTGCATATTTAAGGATGTATCCACCATAAGTAGTAGCAAAACCATGTTGCTCATCGGTCATGTATATTGCTGATATGTATTGTCCTAATTGACTACTGTAATTACTTGGGATTTCGCCGGTTGAATGCCAAGAGTGTCCCCCGTCCTTGGTAACTAATATTTGATCGTACGATGAGCTAGCAATGTACCCCACACTATCGTTTAAAAAATGCATGTCGGATACATAAATGAGTTCGGGTGATTCTGCTGCTATAAATTCCCAGTTATCTCCACCATCCGTGGTGTGTAATACCAAACTAGAAAGTTGCATCGCAAATCCCACCGAATCATTGACAAACTGCACCTTATTCATATGGATTTCCTCTTGGTAATATAGCACCCTAGTCCAATTAGCTCCTCCGTCCTCTGTTTTCCATATATTTTGCCCTACAGCTACACCGGTCGAATCATTGATAAAGGTAATGTCTCTGATGGAACTATCAAGGATTGGATATGTCCAGGTTTCTCCACCATCAAATGTAGCATGTACTCCGGAATTTGCTAAAACCACCCATCCTTTATTGATAGATGAAAATTCAATGTCTAATATCCCAGAGAAATTTGTTCCCCACTCCTCGGGTCTTTGAATATAATCCCAATCATTACCTCTGTTTGTTGAAATAAAAATACCTTCAGCTACCGAGCCAAGAATTACGGTAGTATCGTTTAGGATTTGTAGATTGCCTGGAGTGCAACACCCTAATCCTGATCCCGGGAAATACAATGT
>JALVDO010000900.1 GCA_027008975.1 Saprospiraceae bacterium
ATCATCAGGAAATTACAGAAAGTTTTATACCCGCCTCTGATTTGATTGTTTTCGTATTTGAAGCCAAGAATCCGTACCGGCAATCTGCCTGGGACTTCTTTGACTTCATCAACGACGAATGGAAGAAAAAAATCATCTTCATTCTACAACAAAAAGACCTTCTGGGGGCAGATGATTTGGCTGTTAATATGAAGGGAGTAGAAAAATATGCCCAAAAAAAAGGTATCGAGCACCCCGTGGTATTTGCCGTCTCTGCCAAGCAGGAAATGGAAGGGCAACGAAAGGAAAGCGGATTCGAATCAGTACGCCATTTCATCAAAGAAAACATTACCGGAGGAAAAGCTCCCGTTCTGAAATTATTGAACTCCATTGAGACGACAGAAAATATTAACAATAGGATTGCAGAGGGAATTCAGGTACGACAACAACAATGGGAAGCCGACATGGCTTTTAGAGAAGACATCAAAAACACTCTTGTTGAGCAGGAGGGAAAATCAAATGCGCAGGTCGATATTTTAGTTGAAAACCTAGTTGCCGCCTACGAACGAATAACACGAGAGAAGGAAAGGGAACTAAAACAAGGGCTTTCATTCTTTTCTCTATTAAAACGCTCCTTTAAATCCATTTTCTCAAAAAAATCATCTATCAAAGACTGGCTGCATGAGCTGGCAGAACGGTTAGAAAAGGATATGTCCACCCAGATGAATGCTAAACTAAACGAGGGTGTCATCAACCTTGCCGATAGCGTACAACAGATGGCAAAAATCATCGACCTAAAGATTCAAAACAGTCAGACCATCCTGAAAAACGATCACGAATTATTCAGTAATATCGCAGAGCGAAGGGCAAATGTCTTACGGGAATTACAAGAGACCTTTAGTGAGTTTATGAATCAAACGGATAATTTCAAGGACGACACCCTCTTCCCGGACAAGCAGGCATTGTCTCCAAATCTGGCGACAGGATCCGGTATGGCAGCTATTGGCGTTATTCTGATGTCCGTCACGCAGGGAATGTTTTTTGACATAACCGGAGGCATTTTGACGACAATTGGAATCATCTTCGCAGGTGCTTCGACAAGCTCTAGCCGCAAAAAAATAATTACAGGCTATCACAAAGAAGTACAGAAGGGCAAGGAACGCATCGAAACGGAAATTTCGACCAAACTAAAGAGCTATATCAGCCATCTCAAACAAAAAATTGATGCTAACTTCAAACCATTTGATGAACTACTGGAAAAAGAAGCAGGTACAATTGATGAACTACGCAATAAGCAGGAGGCGATCGGGAAAGATCTGAGTACGATGCGAGAAAGAAATTCGTATCGGGGAGCTGAGCGTCGATGACAATCGGAGGAAGTGAAGATCCCCGAGCCGAATTTTTAATGAGTGGATGATTTAATGCCCCTTTTCGCCCCTTTGCGAAACCTTAGCGTACCTTTGGGGGAAATAATTGAATGAGTTGTAAGAATTGGAGACTGAGGGAGTGGGAGACTGAGGGACTTAGAGATTGTGAGATTCTTAGCGAACTTTGCGTGCCCCTTTGCGGGAGAATTGAATGATTGAATAATAGGATGAAG
>JALVDO010000901.1 GCA_027008975.1 Saprospiraceae bacterium
AAACAAAAGTAGGATTTTCTTCTGTTGAAGTTCCCTGCCCTCCAAAATCCCACAGAAAAGAATAATCTTCTCCATTTACACAACTTTCATTCAAAAAAGAGATTGGCTCCCCCACACAACCATTGGTATCTGCGTTAAAAGATGCAAATGGTTTTACTTTGATTTGAACATAGGTGCTAACGCAATTTACACTTTGCCCTTCAGCACAGACATTAATTACTGTCATGGTAATTTGAGGCGCAATTGAAGTGGCTCCTATCAGACAAGTATCAACACCAAAATCATAAATATGTTGATAATTCAAATCATTTGTATAAACTTCAATATGTCCATCTCCCCAATCAATAATAGTTGTATCAACTTGAGTTGGATCAGTATTATTTTCGAACGTAACCAGCTCCCCTTCACAAAAAAAAGTGTTTCCGCCTGTTGGAAATCCTCCCTGGACAGCTAAACTTCCACAGCTTGTTTCAATGGGGCATTGTGCGGCTAAAAAAGTCGCAATAAAAAAAGAAATAAATAAAAATGTAGACTTAAATAATATTACTCTTAGAATCATAGGCTTTAATTGTTAAGATTCTCTATTTGCTTGGAATTTTCTTTTTTGAATCTCCGGTAAATATAATCAATAATATCGCTTATAAGAGAAATCGGGTGATTTTTATTGCCTGTTCGGATGTAGAACCGGTACTTTTACCCTGTCGAAATAATTGTTGTTGTCATAATTCTTTCATTACCTGATTATTTTAAAAGCACCACCTCTCCCGAGAGCTGGCGAGTGCTACCATCTATTAATTCTGCTTCGAGCGTATAAACATACACGCCTGCATTGACTTGTGTATTTTGATGGGTGCCATCCCAACCTGCATTTGGATCATTCATTATTAAGTCGTCTTGATAGAATACCTGATTTCCCCATCTGTCAAATACTTGGAAGTTGTTTATTTTTGTTACACTTGGATGGGTATAGACACTTAGGTGGTCGTTGATGCCGTCGTCGTTGGGGGAGAAGGCGTTGGGGATGAAGATGGGGATGTTTTGTTGAACAAAAATGGTGACTTTAGTAGAAGCAGAACACCCTTGTACGGAAGTAATATACAAGTTGTAAGAGGTCGTTTCAAAAGGGCGAATAATGGTATCTAATGGACAATTATCGCACAGTAGGACTCCTTCGGAAGTATGCCACTGTATCAGATTAAGGGAGTTGTTATCCACATTGGTACTAAATGCCAAATGAATTGAATCACCCAATACCATACTTTGGTTATCGACCAAAAGGGCTATTTCGATGGGGTTGGGTTCGCTAATTGTTAATAACGTATCCCACTGACATCCGTTTTGGTCAATTATTGTAAGAGGATAATCACCGATGTGTAAATCAGGAAAGAGAGGCTGTGAAGTAGTATCATTAGTATTCAGAATATAATGATAAGGGCCTATACCACCTTGTATAGATCCTATATTGATAGCACCAAGGGGGATTTCCGTATCGCACTCGGGTTGATGGATTTGAATGGAGGCACTTTGGATTCCATTGGAGGCGGCATCCAGTTCTATGCTATCTGTGTTTATACAG
>JALVDO010000902.1 GCA_027008975.1 Saprospiraceae bacterium
ATCCCAAAGCTTTGCTTCGGGCTTAGCAATCTAATTTTGCTTCGGGGAGGAAACGAGTGTGTGGTATATTCCCACCCAAGCCGTCTATCAAAAAGTGGGGCTTTCCTCCATTAATGATTATCATTTCTATATTTGCGTCTGAACAGATTTGGGCGGCGACCAATTTAGAGGTCATTCCACCGGTACCTAAGCCATCATTTTTTTCTTCGATAAATCCGGTGACCTCCTCGATATTTCGCACTTCTTTAATGAGGGTTGCATCGGGGTGCAAATGCGGATTTTTATCATAAATGCCATCAATATCCGAAGCTAACACCAGCATTTTTGCCTCAATGAGAACAGCGACCAAAGCGGATAATTTATCGTTATCACCGACAATTAATTCCTCCACAGCCACGGTATCATTCTCGTTGACGATAGGAATAAAACCGTGCAGGAGCAATTCCCTAAGGGTATTAAAAGTGTTTTTGCGGGACTCTCCCTCTTCAAAATCACGATAGGTCAGCAGACATTGTGCGATGGGCAAATCAAAGTCGCGAAATATCTCATGGTATATCTGCATTAGTTTAGGTTGTCCGATAGCAGCCATTGCCTGCCTAAAGTGGACGACCTCCTCCCAGTCGTTGGCATTGACGAACTGCCTCGCTGTAGCAATAGCACCTGAAGAGACGATGATGAAGCGATAGTCCCGACGCAACTCCACCAACTGACGGGCTATATCCTCGATTTTGCCCCGGGAGATAATATTCGTGCCGGCAGTAAGTGTCGAAGAACCTATTTTGAGTATGATGATTGGTTTGTCCATGATTTATCGTATCTGCCCATTTCCGTTCACAAACCACTTATTGGTTACCAATTCTGAAGAACCAAGGGGACCCCGGAAGTGCAATTTCTGAGTGCTGATGGCAATCTCTGCTCCTACGCCAAATTCTCCACCGTCTGTAAACCTTGAAGATACATTGTGACCAACAGCCGCACAATCCACCTCAAGCTGAAATTTTGCGGCAAGCTCATTATCTGCCGATACGATGACTGCCGTATGACCGCCGGAGTATTCGTTAATCATACCGATGGCTTCATCAGGAGTATCCACTAAGGCGAGCAGTATCTTAGGTGACAAAAATTCTTCATAGAAAATATCGTCGCTCTCGATGAGTTTTACATTTTTCCGTAAGGAAGCTATTCTGGCATCCGCGAGGACAGTCAGTCCCGCTTCCTTCAATTCGTCGATTAATTGCTGTAATCTTGCATCCAAATCGGGCATCGCCGCATTGATAAGTACTTTATCCGTCGCATTGCACACACTCAGACGGCTTTTGCCATTTAATATGATTTGGGTAGCCATATCGAAATCGGCATCCGCGTGGATATAGACAAAATTATTGCCCCTTCCACTTATGATAAGCGGTACGCTACTATGAGTACGGATAAACTGAATCAGCCCCTCCCCTCCTCTTGGTATGATAATATCCGCCTTGTGCGTGTTGTTTTTGATGAGGTGCTGCATCTCTTCGCGTCCCATATCCAGATAGGTAACCCAATCGGTTGGCACATCGTTTTTGTCCAACGCACGATGCCATAGCTCCACCAGAAACAGGTTGGTACGGCGGGCTTCTTTTCCTCCTTTCAACAAGATGCGATTACCGGCTTTAAAGGCTGTAATGGCAGCTTCAATAGTTACATCGGGACGCGATTCGTAGATGATTAATATCTTGCCCATCGGCACCACGCGATTTTCGACAACCATGCCATTGGGGTGTTGGTAGTGGCTCAACACCTTACCGACCGGGTCCTCCATCGAGATGATATTTTCGACTGCCGAGACCATTCCCTGCACTTTTTTGGCATCGACTTTCAACCTGTCTTGCAGGGTATCATCGATACTTTTAGCAGCATCCATATCCCGTTGATTATATCGAATAATCTCCGACTCATTTTCCCTAATCAAATCAGCCAAATCCCGTAAAACCTGATTTTTATCCATGTCGCTGGTTATTTTGACGGACAAAGGTAAGGGTTTTTAATTAGAATTAGAATGGGAATTGGAATTAGAATTGGAATTAGAATGGGAATTGGAATTAGAATTGGAATTAGAATGGGAATTGGAATTAGAATTGGAATTAGAATGGGAATTGGAATTAGAATTGGAATTAGAATGGGAATTGGAATTAGAATGGGAATGGGAATCCGATCCCTGAGCTGAACGTAGTTTACGGAGAGAAGATCGGGGAGCGGGTTGAATGAATGAATGAGAGATCAAGCGACTGAGCGAGTGGGCGAAAGAGAGATTGAGCGACAAGGTGATAACTTCAAAGTCGAAGCCTTGTCAAGAGGCGAAGACGAGTAGGTGTCACCCTCCCTTACTCCGTGCGTGAGGCGAGCTTAGGAGCGGATTACAATGAGTTAAAGCGGTGAGAGATGAGTTGTGAGTTGAATTAATTTAAGGTTTGAAGGTTTGCAATTGAGATAAAAAGGAGTGGCGAGTGATAAGAGATACGAAAGGTAAGGGTTAAGAATTTTCTCTTTCCTGAAAAATAATTACTTTTGGGAAATATTATTTCAACCAATCACAATAGTATGAAAATCTTAACTACTTTATCAATCCTCTTAAACATCGGGCTTATTTACTTTTTTGTATTCAAAGGCTCAACGGTTCACTCGCAAGGGCAAGAGACGCGAACGACTATTACTATGCCAAAAGAACACGCCGATTTCACCTTAGCGGAAATGCGGGGGTTTCTGGAAAGTGTACAACAAATAAATGAAGGAATTCTCACCAAAAATGCGAAAAAAATTATTGCTGCCGGGCAAAAATCAGGTGGTTCTGTCATTGCCCATGCTCCACAGGGCTTCCTAAAACGCCTCCCGATGCCATTCAAACAGCTCGGTTTCTCTACACACGATATTTTTGATGAAATTGCCGAAAGTGCAAGTAATAACTTTGATGCACAGCAATCTCAAAAGCAATTAAACAAATTGTTGAACAACTGTATTGCCTGCCACCAGTCTTATCTGATTAAAGTGATTAAATAACCTAATCAATTTTTTTTAGAGGATTGCTCGTCATTCTTTTTAGGAACGGGGTCGTAGCCATGTCCACCGAGGGGATGGCAACTCGATATGCGCTTGATACCCATCCACCCCCCTTTCAGAACACCCCATTCTTCGATTGCCTCGATCATATAGTGCGAACAGGTGGGAGTATAACGACAACGCTGCCCAATAAGTGGAGAGATCGCTCCCTGATAAAATCGTATGGGCAATATGGCTATTTTTTTTAGAATATTCATACGCATTTTCTATTTCTCATAAGACTGAGCCCTAAACTTTTTGAGTGCAATTCAACCTCATAAAAGTGTAACAAAAAATGTGACGCAATGTTGCCCGTAAGCAGTTTATGTACCATAACTCAAGAATCGTGGCATTCAAAGCATTCCTCGAAAACCACACAGAAAAACAAACAAGGAAAACAGGTAACTTTTTGTCAGTCTCAGGAATTTCCGTATCATTACGGGAGTTTTTAAAAAGGAGTATAAAATGAGGAAAACAGCCGACAAAGATTTACCGTTATTTTGGGCGATAGTGCCTATTGTTTTATTGATGGGAATGCTTAGCTATAATGTGCTAAAGATATACGGTGATGACGCGACCAGCGGCGCCAATCAGTTCGCATTATTATTTATGGGATTTGTGGCTGCCATTATTGGTTTCAGAAGAGGGGTGACGCTGGAGACCATGCTGGAGACCGTCTATAAAAACATCAAAACGACCAGCGGCGCCATTCTGATTTTATTGTTGGTAGGCAGCCTTGCCGGCACCTGGCTGCTGAGTGGTGTTGTTCCGACTATGATTTACTATGGATTACAAATACTAAATCCAACAATATTTCTCGCAGTAGCGGTGATTGTCAGTTCGATTATTTCCCTTGTCACGGGGAGTAGCTGGGGAACGACAGCGACCATTGGCATCGCTTTGATTGGAATAGGCAAGGGATTGAACATCAACGAGGGGATGATAGCCGGTGCAGTTATCTCCGGGGCATATTTTGGAGATAAAATATCGCCGATGTCCGATACGACCAACTTAGCATCGGCGATGGCAAAGATCGATTTATTTCGCCATATCAGGTATATGCTCAATACCACGGGACCTTCCATTACAATTACTATTGTCTTATTCATCATTTTGGGATTTTTCCAGTCGCCCTCTTCACAGATGGAAAGCCTTTCTATTCTAGATGGCATCAAGGATACCTTTTACATTTCGCCTGTATTACTAATTGTACCCATTGTAGTCATTGTCTTAATTGTAAAAAAGGTACAACCTCTGGTGGCTTTGCTTATAGGTACTGTTTTGGGAGCTATCTTTGCCATCATCTTCCAAAGCGCCGTCATCAAATCGATGCTGGGGGTGGAAACACTGAGCATACATGATGCTTATAAGGGTGTAATGGATGCTATCATCGCCGACATTCAGATAAAAACAGACAATGCAACGCTAAATGAATTGTTCTCTTCAGGTGGAATGAAGGGAATGTTGGGGACGATTTGGTTGATTATTTCCGCTATGGTTTTTGGGGGAGTGATGGAAGCCATTGGCGCGCTGAGCAGTATTAGTAACGCACTACTACGGGCAGCAAAGGGAGATTTTGGTGTATTCTTCAGCACGACGATTACCTGTATCTTCTTCAACGGTACGGTTTCCGACCAATATTTGGCGATAGTCGTACCGGGCAAAATGTATGCCGATGCCTTCGAGAAGCAGGGGTTGGCACCCGAAAACCTGAGTAGGACATTAGAAGACTCCGGCACAGTTACTTCCGTCCTTTTTCCCTGGAACACCGGTGGGGCGTATAACTCAAAAGTGCTGACCGTAGATACCGTACAATACCTGCCTTTTGCTTTCTTTAACCTCATTAGCCCATTGATGACTTTAATTTTTGCCGCGTTTAAAATTCGGATTAAACGTTTGGTGAAGAAATGATTGGATGATTGAATGATTGGATGATTGAATGATTGAATAAAAAGTAATTCTTGACGCTCTTTGCGTACTTTGCGAGAACCTTTGCGAGACTTTGCGAGAACCTTTGCGACCTTGGCGGGAAAAAATGATAGAATGTGTGAATGATAGAATGATAGAATTGGAGACTGAGAGACTCTTTGCGTACTTTGCGGTCTTTGCGAGAAACTTTGCGAAACCTTTGCGAACCTTGGCGGGAAAAAATGATAGAATGATAGAATGGGAGACTGAGAGACTCTTTGCGAGCTTTGCGGTCTTTGCGTGAACCTTTGCGAAACTTTGCGAAACCTTTGCGACCTTTGCGGGAAAAAATGATAGAATGAATAAACAAATAATAAAAACACTTTTGTTATGGATAAGAAACAGGTATTAATGGCTGCCAGATTATTTCTCATCGCCTTGGGAATTTTAATGATTTATTTGGGTGGTTTTGCCAATCCCGAAGTAATTTTACCGCCGATTATTACAGGGCTGGGCTTTTTTGCCATCGCATGGGCTTTTGGCGCACTGATGAAAAACGAGTAAATGAAGAGTAACCGCAAAGTCTTTATACAAAAAAAGAAAAAACAGAAAAAACCCGGAAAGCTGCACCCACGAAACAGGCATCAGGGACGGTATGATTTCGGAAAGCTCACTGCAGCTTATCCACCCTTGAAGCCGTTTGTACGCCCTAATAAACGCGGCGATGACTCCATTGATTTTGCCAATCCAGAAGCAGTAATGGCACTAAACAAAAGCCTGCTGAGTTCATTTTATGGGATAGATAAATGGGATATTCCCGAGGGGTATTTGTGTCCTCCCATCCCCGGAAGGGCAGATTATATCCACCATATTGCCGATTTGCTGGCAACCTCCAATAAAGCAGAAATTCCCACAGGCAAAACCGTACGCTGTTTGGATATTGGAACGGGTGCCAATGTCATTTACCCGATAATTGGCGTCAGGGAATACGGCTGGTCGTTTGTCGGAACGGATATCGATCCCGTTGCAATCAAAGCAGCAGAAAAAAACATCGCGGCATACCCCAAACTCGGATCGAACATTGAGTTGAGACATCAAAACACCTCCAAACAAATATTCAAAGGCATTATCCAAAAGGAGGAACGCTTTGATGTGACTATCTGTAACCCTCCCTTTCACGCCTCGGCTGAAGCTGCGCAAAAAGCCAGTAAAAGGAAGGTGCAGAATCTGACACGCAAAACCATCGAAAAGCCAACCCTTAATTTTGGCGGTCAAAGCCATGAACTTTATTGTGATGGTGGCGAAATAGGCTTTGTGATAAACATGATTCAGGAAAGCAAAGAATTTGCAAATGCCAGTCGCTGGTTTTCAACATTGGTCTCTAAAGAATCCAACGTTAATACCATCCAAAATTTTCTCAAAAAAATCGGTGTAAAAGAAACAAAAATCATCCCCATGGGGCAGGGAAATAAACGAAGCCGGATAATAGCCTGGCGATTTGGGGGCTGAGAGTGAGGATTGTGCCATAAACATCAACCCAACAAATAAGTCGAACGCTTATTCCCTTCACCTGTTAATTCCCATATTTTGCTGGTGGCAATTTCCCACTTCAAACCTGAAACACCCGGTTTTTCTCCGACGAAGCGGTAATTTTTTCCCCGAAATTTCACCTCA
>JALVDO010000903.1 GCA_027008975.1 Saprospiraceae bacterium
AGAGAAATGCTTGTATAAACCAAATCCACCTTTTCATCTGAAAATAAATCTTTAATTGTAATCTCTTTACTAACAGAAAACACGCTCGCTGTATCAAATCTCACAGGATTTTTATCATCATAATACCCATTGTATATCTTTGGGAAGTTGTTAGTTACATAGGTCTCCGGAAATGCATTCTTAAAATCATCAAAAGAAAGTACTTTGGGCTCGGTTTGCGATTTAAAACTGCTAAAAAACTTTTGCGTAATTTTTTCTTGAGTTTTTTCGATGTCTAAAAAAATACTGTTTGCCGGCTCTGTGTCTCTTTGGTCAGATTTTAAATTTGTTCTTTCCAAATGCTCAACTCTGTCTTTAATGTTAGGATGTGAGGCCCATTGATCTTCAATGTTCAATTTCGACTTGTTGTATTTGCTTAAATCAAGCAAAGAAGGGCTTGGAAAGCCATTAACAATCTTCACTCCCCTCCTTTCGGCCATTAAATTCATCACGAACAATTGCTCTCTATAAATGTTCTTGCTGACTACAGCATTTCCAAACTTTTCAGCATAGAAGGATAGAACATAATTGACAGAAAGAGCGGCAAAATCCATTCTCAACAAGGAATTTTTTAGCGGCTCATAGCCGGTTACATTCGCAGCTATCTCGTCAGCATGGAATTCCATTTCTCTTGAAAGAGCAAGATAATTTTTATTTACGATTTTATAAACTTTCATCAAAACCCATTGGATGCCTTCGATTATTCTCGTAGCCAGAATAACAAAGACCTCTATATATATGCTTGTAGATGCCCATCTCTGAATTAAAGCATCATATGACTCATTGTCAAATAACATATTGGAAATAACCTGATTGACATGATAGACATAACTTCCGGATTTCATTGATTTTTGAGAAAAATGTCCGAATTCATGGGCCAGAATTGCTTTCAGCTCCTCTTTTGAAACAGTATTCACCAAACCCAATCCAATTTTAAGATTCTTTTTAACAGGGATAAACATGCTCCAAAAACTCGAATCATAAAAAACAGCAGCATTTACATCGGGAGAAAGGAATACTTTTTTAGGAAAATCGGTACCAATCTGATAAGTCAATTCATCTAAAATTTTAAAAAGCTCTGGTTCATCTTTTCTGTAAATCTCTGTCAAGTGTGAATAATCAGCCTTATGTGACTTGAAAATAAATTTGATCAAGAAAATCAAAATCAAGAAACCCAAACTCGCAAGCCCCATGCCTAAGATTATTGTAACAGATGACAGCAAAATGGTAGCCAACTTCACTCCGGCATAAACACTAAAGATTGTCAATCCAATCCCCAGAAGAAAAAGGGCAAGATAAACAATGACAAAAAGAAATATTGAATATTTTGTTTTAGCTACCTGAGACTTAAAAGCATCGGACACACTTACTTCGTTTATTTTCATTTTTGCTCTCTTTTAAATAATGTTATTGTAATTTCACCATCTTTGTTCTCGACACACTATTGCCCTGAATCAAATAGATAAAATAGCAAGCTGGTGGCAATAATTTTAAGTCTATTTCCCTTTTAGTCAGCCCAAATTTGCCATT
>JALVDO010000904.1 GCA_027008975.1 Saprospiraceae bacterium
CTTCGAATGGCTGGAACTACAGGATATTAACGAGGTGGTTATTCTTGCGCTGATGATTATCGTCGCCATTATCAATATGATTACCGCTCTGCTGATTCTTATCATCGAACGTACCCAGACGGTCGGTATATTGAAGGCATTGGGTAACAACAATCGGGAGATAAGGAAAATATTCCTTTATTATGCCGGGTACATATTGGTATGGGGGTTGTTTTGGGGCAATCTGTTAGGGCTGGGATTCTCACTAGCGCAGAAATACTTCAAATTTATCACCTTGTCTGAAGCTGATTATTACCTTTCCGTCGCCCCTATTCAGCTTAACTTTGGTACAATTATTTTACTCAATATTGGTACCCTGGTTATTACGTTAATTGCCTTGATTTTGCCCACTTATATGGTGACAAAGATTGATCCGGTACGGGCTATTCGGTTTAAGTGAAAAATCGTAACAACTTGCCACCTTATTATGTAAATTTTGCAATATGGGGATAAGGGCAGCAATTCTCAATTTGGCTATCCGAGTCTGATTTGATACATATCAGCATGGCGAAAACCTGTTGAAGATATAATTGGGTGTATTTATTTGCCATATCTATATCTTTACGTTTTAGATTACAGGGCTACGCCCCTGATTAATTCATTGCTACTCGTTGTTACGAAGATGCAGGGGCTACGCCCCTGATAATATATTGGACATCTGATTTACAAATATAGTAACGACTCGGGTACTCACTATGAAATCTACTTGGGGCATTAGCCCCTTAATCTTCGTAATTAAATGGGCTATAAAAACTCCAAAGGGGCGTAGCCCTGACATCTATTCATTATTTCATTCAAAAAGAAATGTAAACACTTACCACCTCATGACTTAAATCAAAAAATGGGAAACACATAGATGGATAATAAGTGCCATATAGTGCGCGGTGATTTGATTTTTAGGCTACATATTTGATTCCTACATCGAATAATCGTAAATTTGTGCGGATTTGAAGAAAAGGCATTAAAAAATGGGGGATTATGATTCGATACTATACCAAATCAGATGGCAGGCTGATGGAGCTTCAGAGTGCTGAAGGCGCCTGTTGGATAAATATCGCTCCCCCCTTCCTTGGTAAGGAGTTGGAGGTCTTTTCCGAAGAATATCACATCCCATTAGATTTCCTGACGGATTCTCTGGATAAAGATGAGCGCTCGAGGTATGAGCGGGAGGATGGCATTCGGCTCATAATGGTCAATACCCCGGTTTTGAGTCTGGCGGAGGGCGATACAGAGCCCATTTACACAACGATTCCCGTTGGATTGATATTGACGCCTGATTTCCTTGTTACCATTTCTTCGGAAGAAAATCCCGTCATTCAAAAATTCCTTGAAGAGCGTGTTAAATATTTTAATCCGAACGATGATACTCTTTTTGTGCTGCAACTGATGGAGCAAAATGTGTACCGATACCTCGTCTGCCTGAAAAAATTGGATTTGAAAAGGAATTTGATAGAAAAGGAGCTTTCTGATACCAGTCGAAACAAGGAGCTCCAACAGTTATTGGGTATCGAAAAGAGTTTGGTTTACTTTGTTAATTCGCTTAGCTCTAATGAATTATTAAAGATGAAAATCAAGCGGGTTGATTTCCTCAGTATCCGGAATGATGAATACAAGACCGACCTTTTTGAGGATATTTTGATTGATAATAGTCAGGCATTGGAGATGGCCAACGTCTATACCAACATTTTGCACGGTACGATGGATGCCTACGGCTCTATTATTTCCAACAACCTGAATTACACCATGCAGCGGTTGACGACCATTACGATTGTATTGATGGTGCCGACGCTTCTTTCCAGTTTTTATGGGATGAATGTACACCTTCCTTTTGAAAAGGTTCGCCTTGCTTATTTTTACATCATTGTCGTCTCTGTTGTACTTAGCATTATTTTATTGAGGTATTTCCAGAAAAAGAAAATGTTGTGAAATGATATTAAGCGATAAGAAAATAAAAGAAGCCATTGATGCGGGAGAAATCGTTATCGAACCATACGACCCCGAATGCCTCGGGACAAACTCCTATGATGTCCATTTGGGGAAATACCTCGCCGTCTATAAAGATCATATCCTCGATGCAAAGAAGCACAACGAGATTGAACATTTCGAAATACCGGAGGAAGGATTTGTCCTCCACCCCAATACGCTATACCTTGGTGTGACGGAGGAATACACCGAAACGCATAACTCCGTCCCCTTCCTCGAAGGCAAATCGAGCGTCGGTCGGCTCGGAATCGACATACACGCCACTGCCGGAAAAGGGGATGTTGGCTTTTGCAACACCTGGACGCTGGAAATATCCTGTACACACCCCGTCAGGATATACGCCGGGATGCCCATCGGGCAATTGATTTATTTCAGCCTCGAAGGTGAAGTCATCAACTATTACAACAAAAAGAAAGGGGCAAAGTACAACACCCGTACAATACATCCCGTCGAGAGCATGATGTGGAAGAATAAATTTTAATCATGCAGCTACAAATCATCTCCGCCGGCGCCGGAAGTGGCAAGACTTATCGCCTGACACAGGAGATGGTCGCCCTATTGCAGGAAGGATTGTCTGCCGAGGGGATTATTGCGACGACCTTCACAAAGAAGGCAGCGACAGAACTACAGGAAAGGGTGCGAGTCGCTCTCCTCAATAAAGGGCTGACGACTGCTGCCGATGACCTGACCAACGCCCTGATAGGAACCGTCCACAGCCTCGGTGGGAAGCTACTCAAAAGATTCGCCTTCGAAGCAGGTGTCTCCCCACAGGTGAGCATCATTGGAGAGGGCGATTTCAAAATACTCTTCAACCAGTCTTTGTCCGCCATTCTGAATAAAAAACGGGTCGAAACCATGGATGAGCTCTGTAACCGCCTTGGTTTGAACAAACGGGAATACTACGACTGGCGCCAGGATGTAGCCCGCATAACGGAGATAGCCCGTGCCAATGAATTCGACCGTGAAATACTCGAAAAGAGCAAGCAAAAATCCTTTGAAAGTTTTCAGGAATTCTTGGGTGTGCCTTCCGAAAATGATAGTAACTACTTCAATGAGAGATTACTTAATTTATTGGAGGAAACCATTCGGGAAATAAGCGCGGGAGAGGATACAACAAATGTTACCCAAGGCGTCCTTCGTACCCTAAAGGCAGCCCGCAGCGGACTTAAAATGCATGGCTACCTACCTTGGTATCAATGGGCGCAAATATCCAAGCTAAAGCCCGGCGCTAAAAGCCGAGATGCCGTCGAAGAAATCAAAAATTTTGCTGCGCTGTGCCACCGAAACCCACAAATGCACAAAGATATTCAGGCGTATATTTATCGGGTGTTTGATATCGCCATTGAGGCTATCGAGGAATATAGCAGCTACAAAAAACGTAGAGGATTGATTGACTATACGGATATGGAGACCCTCGTCAATCGCCTATTGGATAAGCCTGTTATTCAGGAGGTGTTAAAAGAAGAATTGAGCTTGTTGATGGTGGATGAATTTCAGGATACCAGTCCGATACAATTGTCTATTTTTCTGAAATTGTCAAAGCTGGCGAAACACTCCATCTGGGTGGGTGACCCCAAGCAGTCCATCTATGGTTTTCGGGGCGCCGAGCCGAGGTTGATGCAGGCAATAATCGACTATTCTGGTGGTATTCGTCCGGAAAATATCCAGCGTTTCTCATGGCGCTCTCGCGAAGATATTGTCGGGGCGACGAATGCCCTCTTCACGAAAGCATTTTCGGACATTCCACCTGAGCAGGTCGTATTGCAGCCCAAATACACCAAAATGCCCACTGTGGAAAGCATTACCGATGAGCCGGAGTCTTCACTGATGAGCAACGCGCTCAAGCACTGGCATTTCAACTACGCCGGGGAAGGGCGAAAACCCTCCAAGTCATGGGTCGTCACCTGTCTGGCACACACCCTAAAAAGCGAATTGGAAAAGGGCATGTACATTTTGCCGAAAGGCGAAAAAGAACACCGGCTCGCCCGTCCGAATGACGTAGCCATCCTCTGCCGCTCCAATGCTACCTGCCGTCAGGTGGGGGAGGCAATCAATGAAGTCGGACTGGAGGTCGCCATCGCGCGAAGCGGGCTATTGGAGACAGCGGAAATCAGGCTGATACTCGCCTGCCTTCGATACATACTGAATGGACACGATGCTCTGGCTGTTGCCGAAATTCTGCTTTTTGCCAAAGGCGAAAAAATCGAGGATATACTCGAAGACCGCATTCAATGGATTGATCAATCGGCAATAGTTACCCCTGAAAAACGTTGGGGACAGGACAAGAAAATTATTGCCCAATTAGATGAACTGCGTCCCCAAATGAGTGAGTTGTCAAGCGTCGAAATACTCAATCTACTATTGACAGAATTGGATATGCGGCGCATCATCACCGCCCTGCCCAATGCCGAACAACGGTTGGACAATATCGAAATGCTGCGCAAGCTGGCATTGGAATACGAACAAGCTTGTACTCGTCTGCACACCGCTGCATCACTTGGAGGCTTCCAATTGTGGCTGGCAGACCTAGAACGGCAGGACACAGATTGGCAGGCACTCGGACGAGGAGAGCATGCCGTCAATATACTGACTTACCACAAAAGTAAGGGACTGGAATGGCCTATTGTGATATGCTTTGACCTTGATGGGCAGATGCGATCTGATGTATTTGGCGTGGAAATCATTCCTGAGACGGAAACGGTCAATATAGACGATGTATTGAGCGGACGATGGCTTCGCTTTTGGGTCAACCCTTACGCCGACCAAAAAAATAAAACCCAGCTCTTTGAGCAGATAGAAGCCAGTGAAGCAAAGCAAAGCAAAATTAAACAAAGCCTACAGGAAGAAGCCCGGTTACTCTACGTCGGCATTACGCGGGCAAGGGATTACATCGTATTCCCATCGGCACATCAGCCGATGAAATGGCTCAATAGAATATGGCACGAAGGCAGAGAAGACCTACCCGTACTCGATCCGGACAGTAAAGAAACACCCTGGGAATGGCAGGGGGAATTTCTACCCATCGATAGCCAAACATTCGATTACGAACGCGAATTTGAGACAAGCGAAAGGGAGCAACAGCATCAGCCCGTCTATTGGGCTGTTCAGAAGGGCAAAAAGAACCACCCCGCTTATTATTTGGATACCGCAAGCGTTGATTTCCCTTTGGTTACCATTGCCGAAGTGCTTTATTATCACCCGCCTCTAGTGTGCCACGAGGAGCAATCGGGCGCACTACATCAGGTGATGGATGCCCTGCTTTGCGGATATACTACCGACTTGAAAGCCTCCCAAAAAACGGAGCAATGCGAATGGCTGCTACGCCATGTGTCAGATGAAGCGTTAGACATCGAAAGCGGGGCAATTATCGAGCAGGTGGACGCTTTTTTTGCCGATTTTCTTCCCGAAAACGGACAATTATATAAAAAAGTCCCCCTTCAGTTGGAATACCAAAAACAATGGTACCATGCCATCCTTGATATGCTAATCATCAGTGAAAACCGGATAAATATTTTTTACCACTCGGGTATTTCCGGCGAAGAAAAATTACTCAAAAAAAGCATTGCAAAAATCAATTCGATTATCCACCTAAACAGCATAGGTGTCGCCCGGATGCACCCCGGATATGAAGTGCGTAGTTTTGTGCATTTTGTTTTGGATGGGGTGGTGATGGAGGTAGTGGTCTTTCCCGCAAAGGGACGCAAAGGTTTCGCCCATACGGGCACAGCTAAGGTTCGCAAAGATTAATGTTTTTATGATAAAAATACTCTACTGTTTTCCGCAGGGTGACAATTTCATACGATTTCGTTTAAATTCGGAAAGCATGCCTTCGAAAAATGCTATTGTTATCCTGTTTCCCCCTTTGTAAAATAGTTAAAATTAAAACGCCACAAAATAAAATAATCTATTGGTAGTTTTTCTTTTATACTGCCCATTATTTTGCTAATTGCGAAAAAATGGAATTATAATCTACTAATCTAAACTTTTTTGAAATGAAAAACTTTTTACTTCTGTACTTTGTTGCGCTTTGTCTATCTTCAAATTTATCCGCTCAACAGAGCAATTTTCCAATCGTCTATGATAATGTTTTGTACACGGACATTCGGGGGCTAGTCGCTACCAAGGATGGCAATTTTGTCATGACGGGGTTGAAAAAAACAACTGATTATCCGGAGGGTAATATGTATCTGAAGAAAATCGACCTGACAGGAGCGACGCTTTGGGAACGAGATTTTGGACAGCCACTCGAAGATGGCGGAAATTATCTAATGGGGACCAATGATGGTGGACTCCTCATCTCCGGACATATCGAATACTCTAATGAAGTATGTGACGGATACGTCGTCAGGACAGATGCCGATGGTCGATTATTATGGAAAATGACAATCGGGGAATGGTCGCCGGATGAAGTGTGCAATGGTGGCACCCAGCTTGAAAATGGGGATATTTATCTCACCGGAAGGATTGGTGATTTGGCAACCGAAAATTTTGACGTACTGCTTTGTCGCATTTCCCGGAATGGCGAATTGTTGTTTTGGAAAAAGATTCCCGTTCAGGGAAGTGAATACGGTAAGTTTATTTGCCCGACCGACGACGGCAATTTACTTATTTCGGGCTATTCT
>JALVDO010000905.1 GCA_027008975.1 Saprospiraceae bacterium
CGCCAGTACATAGTCCCGCTCACGTGGCTCGTTGGGTGGTTGATTGGAATAGACGATGATACCAATACCGGTAATAACAAACAAAGCCAAAAGTCCAAGCGCATCATTAGGTCGCCGTTTGAAGTGGAAAAACATCCCCAGCAATCCGAAAATAAAAGGAAGACCATAATAGACATCTCTCGATTTATCGTTTTTCATCGAATCGGGTAGTTGACTTTGATTACCCAGGCGCAATTCATCCAGAGGCTTGATACCCGTAATCCAATGTCCCTTAGATTTATCCCATGGGAAATAGCCCTGCTTACCATTTTGCCTGCCTGAGAAATTCCACATGAAATACCTCCAATACATCCAACCCACCTGATAATTTAGGAAGAAGGAAATATTGTCCCAAAAGTTGGGTCGACCAATCAATTTGTCCTTGGGGTCCATTCCCATCCATCGCTTGTATAAGCCCGGGCGTCCCTGTGTATAATCCGACATTCGGGGGAAAAACACCTTATCACTATTCGGATATTTGTATGAAACCTTATAGTCTGTGTACTCGTAATGATCTCCTACCCGACCGTACCTGTTTTCTATATGAGTGTCAACTTTCCCAAGGTCGGCATTAAATTGCGGACCGAAAAATAAGGGACGCTCGCCGTATTGTTCCCTATTGATATACGGCAACAATCGCATGGCATCCGTCGGCGCATTCATGTTGATTGGCGGATAGGCATTCGCCCGTACAATAATCACTCCGGTAGTGGTATAAGAGACGACAACCAATGCCAATGCAACAAAAATGGTCTGAATCAATTGGTTTTTATGCTGATGTGCATAGTACAATCCGGTAGCAATAATCCCACCTACAATCAGGAAGGCAGGAATCAATCCACTATGGAAAGGCATTCCCAAATTATTAACCATAAACAGCTCCATATTTTTCCAAAGGGCCGGTAAGCCCGCAATGATGACTTTCTGCATAAAAACCAAAGCAGCCAATCCTATAAAAGCAGCGAGGAAAATACCCCAAATATTAAGTTGCTTCGATTTTTTAAAATAATAAAATAAAGCCAATGCCGGAAATGTAAGCAAGCTCAATAAATGTACGCCAATTGATAGCCCTGCCGCATAAATTACAAATATTAACCATCGGTCGGATTGGGGCGTATCCGGTGCAGTATACCACTTGATTGTTCCCCAAAGTGTCAGAACCGTAAAAAAGGTAGACATGGCGTACACCTCCCCTTCTACTGCTGAGAACCAAATCGAAGTTGCAAATGCCATTGATAATCCGGCAACCAATCCGGCACCTGAAACCGCAATATTTTGTCCCTCATCCAAGTCGGCATCCCGCCCGACCATCGTCAGTTTGGATAACATAATAGTCACCTGCGACAAAAGAGCTGCCCCCGCAGCAGTCGCCATTCCCGACATTAAATTGACGGAGAAAGCAATGTCTTCCGGATTGTCACTTACCAGACTGGCTACCCAGGTAAACAACCTGCCAACCAACAAGAAAAGTGCTGCTCCCGGTGGGTGTACCACCTCTAATTTATATGCTCCTAAGATAAACTCTCCACAATCCCACAAACTTCCTGTCCGCTCTGCTGAAAAGAAATATACGGTAAAGGCGATAGCAAACACCACCCAGCCTGTTATCTTATGTAATTTATTTGATGAACTCATTGATTTTAAATTATTAATCGGTATAATGAAGTTGTTTAAAAATAGCTCACTTGGCTGCAAAATAATCTTTTAAGCGAATATTTCCTTACAAAAATACTCATTTAGCGCTGCTAAACTCCGTTTTTTGTAAGTCATCTTCACTTAAAATCTTTATTTTTCGCTTCAAGCAGCCATCCTTAAACAACTTCAGTTTTAATATTGAAACTACAAAAGTAAAAAATTATTTGGAAGACAAAGAATTCTAACTTTTTATGTTGCAGGAAATGTAGCCCTTTGCCCTTTTCTATCCATAATCTTGCGTGAATTGTATTAAAAGTCCGTCATTTCTCTGTTTTGTAACTACTCAGGTACCCACTATTTTTGTCCTGAAATGTTCCCCGACGATAAATATCGGGATTGACTACTTTTTCCCCCTGTTTTTTCGTAATTTTGTGTAAACATTGAAGAATTACGTAAAGTATATAGATACTATGAAATATATCCTTCTGGCCATCCTCATTTATTACATCTACAATAATTACATCGCCTTACCTCCGGGAAATGGCAATCATCCTTCAAATAGAAGCGAAAAAGACAGTCGCTCTAATAACGATGAGTACATCGACTACGAAGAAGTCGACTAAAATAAAAAAATGCAAGAAACAGATAATACGCAGAAACTTGACATCGGCAATCTGGTCATTTACAAAAATAACCAGTTTATTGCCCTCAACAAACCGGCAGGCGTCGGTGTACAACCCGGGAAAACCACCGAAAAATCCCTGCTCGATTTAGCAGAAATATACACACACTCCAAACTGCGCGTCATCCACCGGATTGACCAGCCGGCAACAGGAGTTGTTCTTTTTGCAAAAAACGACAAGGCACTCGCCGCACTTAATCAGCAATTCCAGGATAGGGCTATTAGCAAAAAATACCTCGCTGTCGTCGGTCAATTGCCTCCTGAAAAAGAGGGAACACTCGAACATTTTCTCATTAAAAACAGCAAACTCAACAAAAGTTTTATAGCAAAAGATGCCAGCCAAAAAAATGCAAAAAAAGCCGTCCTTTCCTATAAACTAATTGGCAGTAGCGAACGCTATCACCTCTTGGAAATCGACCTCCAAACCGGACGGCACCACCAGATTCGCGCCCAACTTAGTGCAATAGGATGCCCCATCAAAGGCGACGTGAAATATGGCTTTCGCAGAGGAAATAAAGATCGCTCCATTCACTTGCACGCATGGAAACTAAACTTCAAACACCCCGTATCAGAAGAACAAATAACGCTAATAGCGGAGTCGCCCAATGACCCTGTTTGGAATGCCTTGCGGGAGTAAAGACCAAACAAAAAGAATGTCGAACAAGGAACACCCCTATCCACTTACGTGGCGGGCAAGCTGATTTAAGATTTTAGATTTGACAATTTGTTTTTCAAATCAAAATTCATTTTCTGATTTGAGTCATGAGGTGGTAAATATTTATAATTAATTTTAATATGTGTGGACGATTTTCATTTGTAACAACCCTTGAGAAAGTAGCGAAAGACCTAGGTACGCACCTTGAGTCAGACGGTGACTTACTGCAAAGCTACAATGTAGCGCCAACGCAAAAGTCTTATGTCATTACCGATAAAGAACCTCATCTCCTGCAGGCATTTTACTGGGGACTAGTCCCGCATTGGAGCAAAACACCCAAGCTAAGCGGCCAACTTATCAATGCCAGAAAAGAAACCGTATTGACCAAACCCTCTTTCAGAGAATCTGTCAGACAAAGAAGGTGCCTTGTCGTTGTTGATAGCTTTTATGAATGGAAGCAGAGTGCTCACGGCAAACAACCATACCGCATACGGATGGAAGACAACTCGACCATGTGCTTTGCCGGAATATGGGACTCTTGTGTTATCAACCAAAAACAGGTATTCTCCTTTGCTATCCTAACACAAGAGGCTGATGAACAAATGGCGACAATTCATAACAGAATGCCCGTCTTCCTACCCGTAGAGAAAGATAGAAACCAATGGCTTGGAAAAATGTCTGAACAAGAATTAGCTCATTTTTTAGCTCCCTTGCGGACTTGCCCGCTCACGATAGCAGCGGTTTCGCCAAGTGTCAATAGTGTAAAAAACAATGGTCCGCACCTGCATACGGTGTACGTTCCGCCTCCGACTTTGTTTTAGCAATACATTACCCAATCAACCCCGAAAAAATCAGGATGTAATACAATCCTGTCAGGATAAAAACCACACCGGCGACATAGCGCATCACCTTTTCTATCTTCGTTATTTTTGTGTAAAAACTGCTGATTTTGCCGGCTGTAAACGCTAGAAGATAAGTAAAAAGAATAACGGGCAAACCGGTACCGAAAGCAAATATTATGGGAAGATACAGCCCGTCAGCATTGGCGATAGTCATCGGGATAAGCACCCCAAAATACAACGCCCCACTATAAGGACAAAAAGCCAGCGCAAAAACCACTCCAATCAGGAAGGAGCCCAACAGGCCTTTATCTTTAAACTTCTCGGAAAGACGCTCGGAAAAATTACTCTTCCCAAGAAAATTCAACTTGATAACATTGAGCATTATCAACCCGATGACAAGCAATAAGGGACCGAGATATTTTTCGCCGTTTTGATTCAAAAACCTCGCAACATGAAATTTACTCGCTCCAAAATACAAAGCGAGCCCAATAGCCGTATAACTGAATGCCCGACCCAATGAATAGACAACTCCGCTAAGAAACACCATCCTTTTATTAGAAATATTTTTGGATATAAAAGCCGTAGCTGTGATATTTGTCGCGAGTGGACAAGGGCTGATAGCCGTCATCAAGCCAAGTATAAAAGCCGATAAAATAGGGATATTGTATTGATCCAATAATGCCTGTAAATACTCCATGGTTTTGTTTTTTAGTAATCCGTCAAAAATAAATTTACAATCTTCAAGTTAAACGAATCGGATAAGTCGCTTGAAATGAACCGCTTAGTTATCCGATTCGTTTAACAGATTCTAAATTTATTATTTGCCTATGCCTTATCCGGGACAATGCTCTTCCGCAGCCTCAAACTCAATCGTGCTATGCGGGATATTGTGCTCCGAAAGCTCCTCTTTAATTTTGTTTTTAATGCAGACCAAATCGTTCAAGTCACGTACTTTAATGTGTGCCGTCAGGGCATTCTCGCTGGTACTCATACTCCAGATATGGGTATGATGAACGTCTAACACGCCATCAATCTCCATCAAGTGAGACTCAATCTCCACTTTATTTATCGCCGTCGGAACGCCGTCAAATATTCCGATAACACTATCTTTAAACAGACTCCATGTCGATATCAAAATTACTACAGCAATAATTAATGCAACAACGCCATCAATGTAATACCAGCCCGTTAACTTCATTACCAACCCGGCTACAACGACACCAAGCGAGACGAGGGCATCCGCCATGAGGTGCCAATACGCCGCCTTTATATTCAAGTCGTTTTCCTTCTTCTTATGAAATAAGTATGCCGATACAAAATTGACAATCACTCCGATAAAAGCAACCAACATAATGGTGTTGCCATTAACGGGATTGGGATGCAAGATGTGCTGAACGCCCTCCCATGCAATCGCCCCTATTGCAAATACTAACAAAATCGAATTGACAAATGAAGCCAGAATCGTGCCTTTCTTAAAACCATAAGTGAAGGTATTTCCCGATTTTATCCTCAGTAACCGAAATGCCAAAAACGCCAATAACAAGCCGGAAACATCTCCGACATTGTGTACGGCATCCGAAATCAATGCCGTCGAGCCTTCCCGCCATCCATACCATAACTCTGCGATGACATAGATGACATTCAATAAAATACCAAATATAAATGATTGGTTTATATCTTTTGAGGTCAAAACCTCAGGTGCATGATGATGTGGATGATCGTGCGCCATAATCGTCAAAGAATTAAGTTAAACATGTAGCCCGAAAAGATAATACAAAGCGTCACAACACCAAAGAAAATTCCGATTAATTTCATCGTCATCACCTTCTTCAAAAGCATTGCCTCGGGTAGTGATAATCCTACGACTCCCATCATAAAAGCAATAGCAGTGCCGAGCGGGATGCCCTTAGCAACAAGTACCTGTACTACCGGCAGGATACCCGAAGCATTGGAGTACATTGGCACAGCAAGAATAGTGGCCATAGGCACTGCCAGCCAGTTGTCCTTGTTCATGTATTGCTCAAAAAATCCCTCCGGAATATATCCGTGCATCAGTCCTCCGATAGCGATTCCAACGATAACGTAGGGAACGACACCTTTGAGTATTTTAATCACTTCATCCCAAATGATAGGCAGACGCTGCCGAAAGGTTTGCTTCTCGGAAATAAAGGCATCCTGCTCGCGCTGCGCATTGACGAGTACTTCTTTTACCCAGGGAGTTAGGTATCGCTCTAATTTTAATTTTTGTAGAATAATACCCGAAATTGTTCCAAGCAAAACGCCGCTAATTACGTAGATAAGCGTGGTTTTTGCCCCGAAAAGACCGAGAAACAGCCCGATTGCCACTTCGTTGACCAAGGGTGAGGTGACCAAGAATGCAAAGGTCACACCAAGGGGGATTCCCCCTTTGACAAATCCTATAAAAAGCGGAACGGAGGAGCAGGAACAAAATGGCGTCACTACACCAAAGAGGCTCGCCATCAGGTATTCCAATCCGTATAATTTATTCCGCGACAAGTAATTTCGAACTTTGTCAATCGGGAAGTAACTATTGACAATCCCCATCAAAAAGATGATGACAAATAATAGTAACAATATCTTGGTCGTATCGTAAATAAAGAAATTTAAGGCTTCTGCCAAATGGGTTTTTGCCTCCATTCCCAGTACATCAAAAACGACCCAATCCGCTATCTGCTGTATCCAATCAAACATTAGTTTTTATTTTTTTGTATACTTACCTTGGGGGAACACCCAGTACGGGGGCGTATGCCC
>JALVDO010000906.1 GCA_027008975.1 Saprospiraceae bacterium
TTTTTCCCTGAAAAAGAAATTATTGGTATAAATTGCACCCCTTTAATACAACAGGGAGGAGGCATCCATTGCGCCTCCATGCAATACTATTAGTGACGAACTACATGTTGCTATTTATTCTAATCTGCTTTTTCAGCAATTTAAAAAATCTCCCCATTCCCACTCGAATCCGGTAAAAAATATAAATTAGCGGAAAAGAACTCCACCATCCCATTTTCATCAAAGCTAAATTCAAAATATGAGCAATTGGAAAATCTAGAATTTGGATTCTTCGAAGAAAGGTTAACAGCCTTCGGGTTAAGAGCGAGATGATAAAAGAACCGAAGATCTGATGCTTTGTCAGTCGGCTCTCCGTAAATGCGAATCACATCCTCTCTGCTTAATTGTCGAAAGCAATCTTGTATTCCCGGATGGTTGTAGGTATAAGTAAGAAGTTCCATGTTTTTATTATACACCTCCTGCATAAAACCGTTTTTCGTCGTTGAATCAAAATGCATCATATACAGGTGATATTCGGAATTAACCTCAAAAAACATAGCGGCATGGTCGAGTATTTCAGTAATACATGATTTGTCCATACCCTTCTTTTTTAAATACCTTATTTTCGGATTACAAGCAGCCAACAAAAGGAAACTTAGAAGGATAAATACCGGTAGCCTCATTGTAGAATTATTTTCATAGTACTAGAAATTTAGGATTTCACTCCATGTTTTGTCACCATTTTTGAGCCAAAGGCATCAAAAATACCGCCAAAACAGAGACGTTGGCTATGCTTTTCTAACAAAGTGTGACCTCTACGAGGTCATTTCGTGGAATTAATCCCAAAAATGACCTCGTAGAGGTCACACTTTGTTAGTGAATTGGACGAAACGGCTTTTATTTTGGCGGCATATTTGCCATTTATGCAAATATGGTGACAAAATAATAATCGTAAACAGGTCTACTTGCAAAATGTCCAGTACTATGCTGGTAAAGGACTAACTAAGAATAGAATCTCATTTGCGTATTCATTCAGAGTTAAACAAAAATGTGTACACGCGAATTTAAATAATTCTAACGTAAAAGTCAAAAATTTTATGTCAAATCAACCCAATTTGATAGCCATTTACACACCATAATCCTGTCCCAAGACCGGGAAGTTTTGGCATTTTTTGCTGATTTTTTCCCTGAAAAAGAAATTATTGGTATAAATTGCACCCCTTTAATACAACAGGGAGGAGCCATCCACTGCGCCTCCATGCAATACTATTAAATTATGAGCATTATCAAGATAGGAATCGTCCAACAGCAATGCACTGCCGACCAGGCCGATAATATCACCAAAAGCCTCGCCGGCATAAGCGTCTGTGCCGAAGCTGGAGCAAGGCTGGTCGTCCTACAGGAACTACACACTTCCCTGTATTTTTGCCAGACGGAATCCATCCCCAACTACGACCTTGCCGTCCCCATCCCCGGTGCACTGACAGACCGCTTTGCCAAGGCAGCCCAGGAACACGAGATTGTCATTGTCGCTTCTTTCTACGAAAAGAGAGCACCCGGACTTTACCACAATACCGC
>JALVDO010000907.1 GCA_027008975.1 Saprospiraceae bacterium
ACATGGTCACCTTAAGATGGCTATGTGGTTATGGAACCTTATGGATTTGCGTAATTATTCATTAAACAAGGATGATTACAACTGGGCTTTTTTGAAGGCAATTCAAAATAACCATTTTCAAGCAGTACAGTGGATGTTGAATCTTGGTCTTCAATTGGACCATCGTGCGTATAATGATAGACCTTTTGTATTTGCATGTTTAACGGGAAATATTCACATGGTCAAATTGATTTGGAACATCGACCCCCAAAACCGACCCAACCATCGTACTGACGACGACTATGTGTTTAAAGCGGTTTGTGAATATAATAGTCTCCAATTGGCTCAATGGCTATGGGAGGTGGAATCTCATAATAGGCCTGATTGTCAAGTAGACGATAACATAACATTCGTTGATGCCTGTTCCAATGGTAATTTAAAAATGGCCAAATGGTTGTTGTCCATTTATAATTTGGGACCCCGACCCAAGTTCAGAAAAACAAGTAATAATGCCCTTTATTATGCATGTTTTTATAATAATTTCCACATAGTTCAGTGGTTAATGAGCCTTCCTCGACGGATTCGACCAAATCCGTGTAAGGAAAAGAACCGGATTTTTTGGCACGTATGTAGTTGGGGAATTCTCTACATGGCTCAATGGTTCATGACCTTACCGCGTTCAATTCGTCCCAATCTTCATGATATGGGCGACAATGATCTAACGGAGGTTGCATGTAAGAATGGTCATTTGAAATTAGCCCAGTGGTTATATAGTCTTCCCCCTAGTGTTTTGCCTCGTCCTATTGTGGAGGATGCGGGAGTTTTTATCAATGGAAACCTTATATCTAAACCATATCATGTTGTAAAATGGATACGTAAGGTGTATTTTAAATAAAAAAATCTCATTAAATGATTTTTCTCTCCTTTAATTTATGTGTTTGGGTTCTAGAAATAATTATTCATATGGTACGTTAAAGCAAAAAAACATGGAAGCACAATTCCTAGCATTATTGAAATATCCATTCAAGACACATACTTCCATCCTTACATGGATCCTATCTAAACTGAGTGGGTTTAACTTTTTAACCCCCCACGAAGCTATTTATGTGGGTAGTGTGGGAGCTGCAAATTTAACCTATAAATCAGCTCACAAAGAAAAGGATTTTAATTCGTTAGCACGGTTTACACGAAGCTTTTTCTGTTACTTTGATAACGTCCCGATCCTAAAGGAATTGTTAGACAAGGACCCATCACAAAATGACTATTCCGAATATTACTTCTCTAAGGCGTGTGAGCGTGGACACCTGAACGTGGCCAAGTGGTTATGGAATACCATGCTTAGTAATCAAACTAATTGTCGGGTTGACTATGATTACGTATTTGTTCTGGCATGTTTTAATGGTCATCTTCATGTAGTTCAATGGTTATATGATGTAAACCCCCAAATCAGACAAAACCGTTATACATTGATCGAAGCGTTTGTGAACACATGTTCTACCCTCCATATCCACGTGATTGTGTGGTTGACAAAGAACAATTATGATCCACCAACTTGTTTGCGTGGTTTTGAAAATG
>JALVDO010000908.1 GCA_027008975.1 Saprospiraceae bacterium
CTATGAGATTCATCAGGCAAAAGACGGTGAAATCCTGAAGCTCGGAAAAGTGTCTTTCAAGATATTGCATACCCCGGGACATACGATGGAAAGTACCTCTTATTTATTGCGTGATGAAAATGGCAAGGATGTTGCCGTCTTTACGGGGGATACTTTGTTCCTTGGTGACGTGGGGCGTCCGGATTTGGCAATCAAGCAGGGTGCTATCACAAAAGAGGATTTAGCAGGAATGTTATTTGATAGTCTAAGAACCAAAATCATGCCTTTGGCTGATGATGTGGTAGTCTATCCCGCACATGGTGCCGGCTCTGCCTGTGGTAAAAACCTAAGTAAGGAAACACATGATTTATTAGGTAATCAAAAAAAGACCAACTATGCACTTCGGGCAGATATGACCAAGGAGGAATTTATCAAGGAAGTGACGGATGGCTTATTGCCTCCACCGCAGTACTTTCCTAAGAATGCAATGATGAATAAAACAGGATACGAGAGTATCGACGAGGTAATGCAAAGGGGCAAAAATGCCTTTTCTCCAAGAGCCTTTGAAGCGGCTGCTGCCGAACATGATGCTTTGATTCTTGATACGCGAAGCAAAGAAGCGTTTGTTAAGGGACACATTCCAGGGTCCATTTTTATCTCACTTGACGGTGGTTTTGCAACTTGGGTTGGTGCTTTGATTCCCGACTTGAAGCAAGAAATACTATTGGTGACTCCTGAAGGAAGGGAGGAAGAAGCAGTCATGCGTTTGGCGAGGGTTGGCTATGACCATGCGCTTGGCTATCTCGAAGGCGGATTCGATGCTTGGAAAGCTGCGGGGAAAGAAACTGATTCGATTGAAGCCGTCGATGCTCAAGGCTTAGAATCAGCTTACAAACAAGACTCTTCTATTGCCATTCTGGATGTCCGAAAACCGGGCGAGTTTGCAGCCGAGCACTTAGAACCTGCAAAGCACTTTCCATTGGATTATATTAACAACAATATGAGTCAGATAGATAGAAGTCAGACTTATTATTTGCATTGTCAGAGCGGGAATCGTTCTACCATTGCCAGTTCTATCCTGAAAGCACGAGGCTTCCACAACATCGTCGACGTGCTTGCTAAATTCGAGGATTTAGCGGCTACGGATATCCCCAAGACAGATTATGTGTGTCCTACGACTATTGTTAAGGGGTGAGGATACTTATAAATTTCAAATTTAATAGCAGCCTGTTGCAAACGGGCTGCTATTTTTTTACAATTTTTGCAAGTGTTCGATTATTTCCGTACAACACTGGCTTGGTTCTTGTTTTTTTATCTTTTTTTATTCGATGAAAAGATATACCTTTACGCATTACAAACAGGTTATTTTATTGAATAAAAAAATTTGAGATATGCGTAAAACTATTTATTTTTTAGAGAAGAAGGTACTCTTTCTTCTCTTGCTCATAGGGCTATCCTCGGGGATGCTCTTCGGGCAAGATTTTCAACTGAGCGGAACCATTACCGATAAAAATGGAGAGCCATTGATTGGAGCAACAGTATCTGTTCCGGAGAGTTCGATAGGTACGATTG
>JALVDO010000909.1 GCA_027008975.1 Saprospiraceae bacterium
CACAAGCTTAAGTACTACTGTTGTCGTACCAATATCTATCGCAAGCCCTAATAGTACACCTCGGTATCTATCAATAGCATTGCCATCCAGTAAAACGGATGCCCCACTTTTCTGTACGGATGGTTCCAGTTCGTAGGATACTTTTTTTGATAGAGAAGAGTCCTCCTCAATGAAAATCTGTCCCCGCTCCAACGTTTGGCAAAGGATATCTTTCTCTCCGATAACACGGCATTGACAAGCGAGCCGAAAATTGGCTGAAAGGTGTTCCTCCTCCGGCGTCCGTCCCGATAGGGAAGAATGTCCTCCTTTGATTTCTACGATGCATTCCTTACATTTCCCTTGTTGCTGGCAGGAAGAGGGTAGGGCAATGTCCATCGTGGTTGCCATCTCAAAGAGCGTCTTTCCTTTCTGCACTCTTCCCCGTTTTTTATCTATTTCTATAATGCTCATTTTCTTTTAATCACCACTCATCCTCCTCATCGTCTGTCACTAATGCTAAAATGGCAGAAGCTTGTCTGAAACCCGCATCCGCAATGGATTCACCTTCCTGTGGGCGTCCTGCTTCAAGTGCCTCTTTCAATCCAACGACATAGTCGTTATCCATAGGCAATGGACTGGGATTGTGTTCGGGGTTAGAAATGGAAAAATCAAGCCCCAATTCTCCCGCAATGGAAAGGTAACACCGTTCTAGGGTCGCGCGCAGATGTTTTGGAATTCCCCATGCGAAATTAGATAATCCAACCGATATATGTACCCCTTCCAAATCCTTATCCGCTCGAATCATCTTGATGGCGTCCAAGCCCATATTGACTAACCCCTGTGTGTCTGCACCTACAGGTGGAAGTCCCGGGTCTATAAAAATCTGTCCATTTTGGATGTTGGAATTATTTCGGAGTAGCGCAACAAAGTCTTTGGCTGTACGATAGACGTCCTCCGGCGTTTCACAGGGAGAGCTTCCGCCATCTGTTAGTTTCTCGGAGGCAATGACAATCACAGAGGCCTGATATGCATTTATTAACTCAATTATATCCTGTAAATGCGCTCGCGATGCTGCAATAGAGTTGATGATGGGTGGTGCCGACTTAGAGAAATCATAAGCCTCTAATGCCACCTTATGAAACTCGTATGAAGGATTGTCAAAGCAAAGCGGAGCAGTTGATACCTCCTGCAATGCAGGAATTAAATCCGGCAAAAAAGCCAACATCTCTTCCTTTTTGACACTCAATTTACTCGTATTGTCAATATTGACGTCCAAATAATCCGACCCCAATTCCGTTTGTAATCGTGCAAGGTGCTGGTATCCGTCCAAATCCTTCGCCTTCCAGGCCTTTCTTGCACGCCCATAGGCGTTATTAATCAAATCCCCTATAATCCCAATTTTATTCATCTTTATTTTTTTCAATTAACCATTCATCCAAAAATTTCCCCAGCTCGAACTATGCTCCAACCCATGATTTTGCATCACAGGTGCATGCTCCAATAAATCATCTGCCGTACCTTCGTATTTCATCCGGTCGTAGGCTCTTGCCCAAATACACTGTAGGGGCTTTA
>JALVDO010000910.1 GCA_027008975.1 Saprospiraceae bacterium
CAAAGAAGTGTTGAGCGTACCATTAATAAATACGGTCTTCAAAAAAAGGGCTACATAAAACAATTAAAGAAACAGAGGGAGAAAGCATTGAAATTAATGAACAAAAAACAAAAAGAAATACAAGAAGAGTAATTTTAACTCCTAAGAATAATGAGCGTGAATTTAGAGAAATGCTCTCAAAGAAAGTATCCGGTTCAACAGTAGGAATGTGGTTATTAATACCTGGTCTTTTAAAATTGGGTGCTTGGGATATTTTAAAAGCCTGGACAGGTAAAACGGATATTGATATAGAACCACGCATAGCACTTCAATTAGTTAACGAATCTGCCTTATGTGTCAATCGTGTTAGAAAGAAAAACTCTTTAGGACATCAAGGATTTCAATTGTTAAACGGTATGGGCAGACTTGTTTCAGACGAACAAGTACATCTTTTATTGAACAAACACACAATACAAGACACTCAAGATATGATGATGAATTTAGGTATTCAAAGAAAATTATCAGGACATTATAAAGGAGATTTAATAGCTATAGATCCACATAGAATAATTAGTTCTTCTCAACGAGTTATGGTAAAGAAAAAAAAGAAACCAAAAGAGCCATCTCAAAAAATGCTACAAACCTTTTTCAGTGTATCTTGTCAAACAGGACAACCTATAATGGCAACAATTTCGTCAACAGGAATCCCAACAACCAAAGCCTCCTTAAATCTTATAAATACAACGGAAAAAATCATAAAAACACCTGCTTTATTAATAGCTGACAAAGAACATTTTACAAACAAATTGTTTGAAAGCACATCAAATAATAGTAATATGGATTTATTAACCCCAACTTTAAACACACAAAGAATAAAAAATATTATTAAATCGTTGAAATACAAACCAATAAGTGCAGGATATGCCATTGCGGAAACCGATTTTTATTTCAGTAAAAAACATACAAAATTCCGCCTGATAGCAGAACGATTTGGTGAAAAAGAATATAACTATAAAGGGTTTTTGACAACTTCTACAAAGGATGCAAAAATTCTTTTATGTGATAATTATGACAAGCGTTGGAGTGTAGAGGAATTTTTTAGATTTGAGAATGATATGAATTTAAATCGTGCAGCTACAATGAATTTAAATATACGATATGGAAATTTAGCAATGGCAATGTTAGCACAAGCAGCAACCTATGAATTAAGAAAAAACCTAACCGGAGTTTATAAAAAATGGAACGCCAAACATCTTGCCAATGAAGTGTTAGCGTGGAATGATGGAGATGTAAGGGTGAAAAATGATACCATTATTGTTACATTTTATGGGTCTTCCCAGTATATTAAAAAGAATGAGTATATTAATCTTCCTGAAAAGTTAAAACAAAACGGAATTAATCCACACATTCCGTGGTTGTACAATTACAAACTTGATTTTAGATTCAAATAATACAAAATGTAATATTTATTACCTAAATAAATTCCTTGACATAAAGTCGGGATACGGCTCCGCTTCGCATTTTTCATTTTTCAATTATAAAAGTAAAACTATTTACAATTTATACGATT
>JALVDO010000911.1 GCA_027008975.1 Saprospiraceae bacterium
CCTCCGAGCTATCCATCGAAGACGGTATCGCTGTTTTTTTAGCGTCAAAAGCCGGGGATCATCTTCTTAACGAAAAGCCAAAAGACTATTACAAAGAAAGTCTTGATAAAGCAGAAAAGCTGAGTCGGCAATTGGTCATTTTAGCCCATAGCGACCAAAAGCTGTCCCCCCGTCCTGACATGGAAGTGCTTTCTCGGGAGGTTCTATCAATGCAATATAATCGGGTAACGGCACTATTGACAACTAAGCTGGACGAAGTAAAAAAGATTGCCTCTGTACTCCAGAAAAGGAAGGTGCTTAGGGAAGAGGATATTGAAGCATTGTTTGAAGAAGACAAAAATAAATAATTGTCACAAAAATCAAATACCATGGATAACGCAACCAAAATCACCCTCAACAAAAGGATTTCGATTTTAAAACAACAAAGAAATAACCATCGCTTTTTACGTGATTCATTAAATGGAGAGCCACAGGAATGCCTTTCAGCGACCAGTCCCCTGTCCTATTTGGCGGACTTGATAGACTATGCTACCAAGCATATACGAAAAGAGAACGGTGCATTGACTTTAGAAGATCTGGAAAATTATTTCCACCAGCCTTTTGGAGAAATACCACTCAATTGTACATCGCTTGAAAAGGAAATCCCGCAAATCAGGATTTGTTTGGAAGTATTGCGGCAGCGTTTTAAAGATGAAACACCCGATGAATTTTTTCAAACAAAAGAAGCTGAATATTTGGAATCAGTTTATTCGATGTTTTTATTAAAACTAAATACTTCTGTTTCCGAATTAGAGGGGATTGCAAATGCTGAACCCGAAGTCCGGCAAAATCTGGCAGATCGCTTACGAAAACAACAGCATCGGTTTCGAAATTCAGCAATCCACTGACGTCAGTTCATGGCAAAAAATAGGATTTGTAAAGAGTCAGGGCAATTCACATGTCATTTCCTCTTACACTTTCTTAGACAAAAAACCACTGCCCGGCAACAATTACTACCGCCTAAAACAAATAGATCTCGATGGGGCATCCACTTATTCCAAAATAGTGATGGCAGTATTTAATAGGAAAGGAATTTCTTTTTATCCGAACCCCGCTACAAAGACAATCACCTTCAATATGAAAACCGTAAAGACGGTTGACATTTACAATATATGGGGCAAAAAGGTATTGAGTAGGGAAGTTGCATCTGATTTGGATATTTCCACCCTCCCATCGGGTGTGTATGTTTTGGATATTAATCGTGGAGAATATAGGGAGCGATTGGTGGTGGAGTGAAACTACTATAATTTATAGTCGGATGGTTCATCTTTGCGGTTAGACAAAGAAGTTATTCAACAACCTTTAAAATCAAAATTAGGTATGAAAAAAAATATACAAAGTTTATTAGTCGTAATTGTCAGCTTGACAATATTTTCAATGAGGGGAAACACTCAGGACTGCCCTGATTGGGACAATACGGGGGGATTTTTCCAATCAGTACTTACCATTACTTCGGATGGTAATGGAAACTTATATGCAGCAGGAACACTGGCTGATTTTTCAACAGGCGTTGCTTATTGGGATGGTTCATTTTGGACACTAATAGGTACAGATTATGATGGAGACGTATGGGACATGGCAATTGCTCCCAATGGAAACCTGTATATTGGGGGCTCATTTTCTGAAGTAGATGGCATCAGCGCACAAAACATTGCCCAATGGGATGGCACGTCTTGGTCTGCTTTGGGAGACGGTCTTGATAATATTGTTACAGCCCTTATTGTTAGTGGCTCCGGAACATTGTATGTCGGTGGAAACTTTCAAAACTCGGGAATGGTTAGTGTTTCAAGAATAGCTAAATGGGATGGAAGTACATGGAGTGCTCTTGGTTCTGGCATGGATAATGGGGTTAGAGCTTTGGCATTGGGGTCTGACGGTACTTTGTATGCAGGCGGCTTATTTCTGACAGCCGGAGGTGTTAATGCCAAACGGGTTGCCAAATGGGATGGCAATAATTGGTCTGCCCTGTCCACGGGTATGCAAAACGGACAGGTCAATGCCCTGGCTTTGGATCAAGCTGGGAACCTATATGCTTGTGGTTCTTTTACAGCTCCCGACAACCTGATTTCCAAGTGGAATGGCTTGTTTTGGTCTTCTCTTGGGGCAGGTATTTCCACACCGGGCTATTGCAATGCTCTAACTATTGATGGCAATGGAACCGTTTATGTCGGAGGTGATTTTTTCAATCCTTCGAATGGGATTGCACAGTGGGATGGGAATGACTGGAATACTGTGGGACCTGGAACAGGAGTTGAGCCAAATGTAACATCGCTTGTCACCGTGAACAATTTTTTGTTTGTTGGGGGGCTTTCTATTTGTGCTTTGCCAACTCAACAAGTTTGTGGTGGAATATTGAACATAGAAATTGGTTCCCCTCCGCAAAATGATTTGTGCACAAGTGCTACTCCTCTTTCACCAATCTCACAGGTATGTGGACTCAATCAGCTAACCGTAGACCTCTCATTTGCAAATGATTCCGAACAATCTCCCTCGCCTTCTTGTGGGAGCTACAATGGAAAGGATGTATGGTTCCAAGCAATCCTGCCGGAGTCAGGTAGCCTTATAATTGAAACGAGCATTTCAGGTGTAAACGAGGTGGACAATACCGCTATGGAGGTTTACAAAGGTGATTGTACCGATGGACTTGAACTTATTGATTGTGACGACAACAGCGGGGATAATAATTTTTCAAAAATCACCCTTTCCGACTGTTCACTCGGTGGACAAACAGTTTTTATTCGAGTATGGGCGGTAGGCGGAGTTCAATGCGGCAGTTTTAATATTTGTGCTTATGAAGGGGATACTCCTCCAAATCCTATTGATGATTGCGAATGTTCCGAAACATTGATGGTCGGAACAGGAAATTGCGACGAATTCCAAATCACAGGTACAAATGTGAATGCCACAAGCTCGGAAGGATTGGCAGTACCTGCTTGTGGGAATTACCAAGGAGGAGATGTATGGTACAACCTCGTAGTACCTCCATCCGGCCACTTGGTCATCGAAACCAGCGATGCCGGAGGAATCCAGAATACAGCCATGGAAATATATGGAAGCCCTCAGGGGGATTGCACACAAACCTTTGATCCTTTAAATGACTGTAATGATGATCCGGAAGGGGGAGGAGGTTTTGCCGTATTGGAATTGTACTATCCCTTTTTGATAGGCCAGACTATTTGGGTGCGTGTTTGGGAACCAGGAAATGACGATTTTGGCATTTTCAATATTTGTGCTTATAGCCCAACGCCACCTGATAATAATTTTTGTATTGGTGCCAACAATGATGCATATACCCTCTTCCCTTCCCTTGATTATGCGGATTGCATTTCAACCACAAATGAAGCTGCTTTTGATTCAGAACAGACTCCTGTGCCTCAATGTGGCAATTATGAGGGCGCTGCGGATGTTTGGTACAAAATTGTGGTACCGGAAAATGCAAATAATATTGTTATAGAAGCAAGTGAGGATGAAAATGCGGCTTCCCTCTCAGGAGCTGCCCTAGAAGTTTATAGTGGGGATTGCACTACGGGATTGGTATCTTTAGGCTGCGACGATGAAAATTCTTTTGGACAAGTAACCATTGCTGACCCGGAAATAGGAGGTCAAGAATTATTTGCAAGGGTTTGGTCACCCGGCAATGCTGAGTTTGGAACTTTTATGCTTTGCGCCTACACCCTCGATTTACCCCAAAATGATTTTTGTGTGAATGCTACACCGTTAATTTTCAATAATGGATCAGCATCAGATATCGGAAATACTACAGATGCCACTGATGATGGTCCGTTAAACTGCGGATTATCCAGCAACTTCGGTGTTTGGTATAGCTTTGTTGCTCCTCCAAGTGGAGAAGTCAACCTGCAGATTACCATACCAAATGGGAATATTTTTCCCATTGCAACTGTTTTTGATGTCTGCAACGGATCTGAAGTATTTTGTAGTAATCAGGTCTGGAATAGCGACATCACAGGGCTTTTGGCCGGTAATACTTATTATCTACTAATTTCATCTTTTGCAGGCAATGAAACTTTTTTTCAATTGAGTCTTGAAGAAATTCCAGAATCTCCACCCAACGACAACTGCACCAGCCCTATCCCCATACCCGTAAGCACCACAGGCACCTGCACCCTCCAGCCCTATTCCACCTCAAACGCCACCGACAGTGGCACCCACCCCGCTTGCGATAATTTTGGAACAAACCTCGACATTTGGTTTTCATTCCAAGCGCCCTCTACCGGAGCTGTGGAGTGGAACTTCAACGGAATAGACGGCCCGGTGGAAGCCGCTTGGTGGAATGCCTGTGGGGGCTCGCCTGGCCAAGAGGTGGGCTGTGACAATTCGGTTCAGGACGGCGATATTATCGCCGACCTTACCCCAGGCAATACTTACCTTTTGCAAATTTGGAACGATAATTATTCCGCTGGTGATTTTGAATTTTGCCTGCTGAAACATACTCCTCCTCCTCCCCCTGTAAACAACCTCTGCGCCGGAGCTATTGATTTGCCAGTAGGTCAAAATGGCACCTGCTCCAACACCCTCGGCACCAACGAAAATGCAACCGATTCGGGAATACCGGATCCCGGCTGTGCCGGCTACCAAAGCGGCGATGTTTGGTATAAAGTAACCGTTCCGGCTTCTGGGGACGTAACCGTGGAAACAAGTTTGGCAAGCGGGTTTGCCGATACTGGGATGGCAATATATTCAGGAACTAATTGTAACAGCCTGTCGCTTTTGAAATGCGATGACAATGGCGGTACCTGGCCATATTCAAAAATAGAACTAACGGGAAGAACAGTAGGTGAAACACTTTATGTCAGGGTATGGGAAAAAGGCGGTGATGATGTTGTAACTTTTAACATCTGCGCTTACGAACCTGATTTGACCCCGCCACCAAATGATTTGTGCACCAATGCACAAGTACTGTCCCCTATCACCTTAAATTGCGGCGACAATGCCACGATCGGAACAAATGTAAATGCCACCGACTCCGGTCAGCTACCCATTCCCTCCTGCGGCGATTATCAAGGCGGCGACATCTGGTATCAAGTAACTGTCCCCGCTTCCGGCAAACTGACTATCGAAACGGGTTTTACCGGAGGGCTAAATGAAATTGGGATGGAAGCCTTCAGCGGCAGTTGCAATGGCACCTTGACCTCGCAAAGTTGCACATCAGATGTACTTATCGATAACTTTCAACTACAAATTGATGACCTCACACTTGCCGGTCAGCCACTGTTGATCCGCGTATGGGCACCCGGCAATAATGAATCAGGGGACTTCGGCATTTGCGCTTTTGAGACTCCGCCACCGCCGGCAAATGACAACGTGTGCAATGCTATTGACCTGACTGCTTTTATCAGTGATGGAATGTCACATACCTATACCAATGCAGGAGCAACGGTTGAAGACGGAGAACCGGCACCGGTCGGAGGTGGATGCAACACCCAAAACGCTTGGTGTATCAACGACCTCAGTGCTACCGTTTGGTTTTCCTTCGTTGCCCCTGCCAGCGGAAATATTAACATTGATATAACCAACAAAATCGACCTACAGATGGCCGTATGGGAGGCGGATGATTGTTCCTATATCCTCCTACCCGGACAACAGATGATGGTCGCCGCCAATGATAATAGTGGCACCGGAGGAGGAGGTGCACCGCAAATTATTGACCTCCGTTGCCTGATACCCGGCAAAACCTATTACGTACAGATAGACGAATTGCCGCTGGGCGTGGCAGACAGTTTTGACATAAAAATAGACAATTTAGGAAATACCTGCCCGGCAGCACCAATAGGATTATCCTGTAATAATTCATTCAGTAGTAATTCCACGGCGAGCGGGGAGTGGCTGCATTTGACTGATGCCTCCGGCAACGTGGTAGCCTCTCTAAACGATATGAACAATAATTTAGGTACTATTTCAGCACAGGCAAATATTAATAACGGTACTGTCAGACAGGATGCCGATGGCAATAGCTATCTCGACCGCAACTTTAGTATCTCTGTCGGTAATCAAGCTCCGGCAACCGTGAGGTTTTATCTCACACCAAATGAATTGGCGGATCTCGGTGTTGCACTACCAGAGGTCAATTTATGGCACGTCCCTGCCGGTAATTGTACAGATAGCTACTCCAGTGGTGGGCAACTGATATTCCAGTCTGCCAGTAAATTGGCATTTGATGGTACCAACCATATGGTGGAATTTCACATTCCCGGTTTTTCAGCCTTTTATTTACACGGTCAATCTTCTGTTTTGCCCGTTGAGTTAATTGATTTCAAAGCGTCGAAAAAAGCCGATTACATCCAATTGGACTGGCAGACCGCTTACGAAAACAACAACCACGGTTTCGAAATTCAGCAATCCACTGACGTCAGTTCATGGCAAAAAATAGGCTTTGTAAAGAGTCGGGGCAATTCACATGTCATTTCCTCTTACACTTTCTTAGACAAAAAACCACAGCCCGGCAACAATTACTACCGCCTAAAACAAATAGATCTCGATGGGGCATCCACTTATTCCAAAATAGTGATGGCAGTATTTAATAGGAAAGG
>JALVDO010000912.1 GCA_027008975.1 Saprospiraceae bacterium
TTATTATTATTGGTATCATAATCCACCGTCAAATCATCCACATTAAACCCTCCTCCGGAATTCAGTACCATAAATTCAGCGTCTGATTCGGGATCGGTAGCGTTAGAGCAAGCATTCACCATAATAAACTCAATAGTCGGGCACTGAGCAACACTCCATTGGGCAAATAACAGACTCAAAAGGGATATAATCAACAGGCGGGAATAGATAACATTCATATTTTCGTATATTTACAAAAAGGCAATTGTGTAATTTTCCAAAACGGGTAGTAGATAAGAGATACGAATTAGTAAGTAGTTGGCACAAAGATATAATAATTGGAGATAAAAAGTGATAAAAAAACGTATCTTTACCGTATGAAGAAATTGCCAATCAGCATACAAACCTTCGAGGATATTAGAAAAGAAGGGATGATTTATGTGGACAAGACTGCCTTCCTGTGGGAAATGACTACAAAGGGCAGGTACTATTTCTTCGCGCGTCCCCGACGCTTTGGAAAATCCTTAATGCTGACCACCCTAAAGTCCTATTTTGAGGGACGAAAAGATTTATTTGAAGGGCTCTATATTGCAGGTAAGGAACAGAAGTGGAAAAAACATCGCTTCGAAATACGACCTCGCACTCCAATCAGCTATTATTGCCAATGCTTTTACAGAATTAGTTCACGCACTTCATCAAAAACACGGTCCGGTAGTTGTATTGGTTGATGAATACGATAAAGCGATGGTAGATTTGCTTGCGGATGAGAAACGGTTTGAAGAAAACCGGGAAGTGATAGGCAGCTTATACGGCGCCGAAGGGGTTAGATGCCTATTTTCGGTTTGTTATGCTGACGGGAGTAAGCCGATTCGCCAAGGTGAATGTCTTTTCGGGAATGAATAATTTGGAGGATATTTCAACCAATCCGCAATTCGCAGCTTTGGCCGGTTTTACACAGGAAGAGTTGGAGGATTCCAATCTCGACTTTGGCAATTATTGGTTTTCCACGGGAACACCCACCTTTTTGATTGACTTAATTACTCGGAAAAAGCAACTTCCCGAGGCCTTTGAGGGAATAAAGGTGATGGACTTAACGGGCAGCACGACAAACATAAAAAATCTGCCTTTATTGCCCTTGCTTTACCAAACCGGCTACCTCACCATTGCTAAAATGGAGCGAGATGGTTTTGGGAAATATTACTATCTAGATTATCCCAATGAGGAAGTGCGATATTCTTTTTTGACTTATGTTGCAGCCGGATTTACGGGCAAAGACCAATACGAAATTCAGCCCGAAGTTTTAGCACTGCGCGATGCACTTAGGGAAGAACGCACCGACCATTTCATCAAATACCCTCAAACAAATAAAACAAAATAAATACTACGAGCCATACCTGTCGAGTGGTAAAAAAATTATTCTCTTTGGCATAGGAATTCCGAAAAAGCAGATAGAGGGGCAAACTATTGTTTTAAAATAAAAAAAGCCCGTACCAGTGGTACGAGCCTTTTTTTTGTTAAGAATCTTTGCGTGAGCCCGGAAATAATCTTTCTCTGAATTGATGTAGGTCTTCTTTCAGTTTATCGAATTTGCTCTCGCTGTTTTCCTTATTGGACACAGATTTTTCCAGTGCGGAAATTGCCTCAGATAGGGTTGCGAAATCCTTGTCTCGTTTGCCATAACCCAATTCTTCTGCAAGCTGCAATTGATAAGCGGCATTCTTCAATAAATTTACCACCTTATCTGCATTATCGTGGTTTTCTTTATCGATATTGGCTGCTTCTATAATCATCTGTTCGGCATTGAGTACCGGCAATGGGAGTACCGTCTTCTCAACGACAATAGTACCGAGCATTTCCTCTAGGACGGCTTGTGCATCTTTTAGTTTGTTGTCCTCAATCAGAATAACAGCGGCTTTTAGCGCTTCCGGATAAGTTGTTGTTGGGATTAAAAACGTATTGATAACCATCTCGCTTCTCATGTCTTTCAGCAAATCACTCGCTACACGATAGTACCCTTTATCCATCGCTTTCTGTGCTGCCTTCACTGTCTTTCGGACGGTCTCAATATCTGTAATTAATTCCTCCTTCTTGTACCTAACATCAACGGGGATTAATGCCAAATCCGGGTCTTTTGCTAAGAGTACTTCCAAATTGCCAATCAATTCTTTCCCTTTTTTAACCGCCTTGTCCCGTTCTCCATTTTTGATTTGCTGGAGTAATGACTGCGTTTCACCTATAGTCGCCAAAGCTTCGGTTGTCAGCTCAATCTTTCGCTTGACAATCTCCTTCTCAATTTCGGTAATTGTCCTAGCAAGCAGAGTATCTTTATTCATTTCTAAAGTTGCCTCTTTTTGAGGGATTGCCTTGTCGGAAACAACACTCTTAGATACTTCTGCCTTATTCTGTGCACAGGCCGTTAATGTGATACTCAATGCGAACGCAAAGACTAATGACTTTATGATATTTTTCATTTTACTAATTTTTTAATTGTTTAAAAATAACTACTGTATTCAGATGATTCGGTTACATTTTCTCTCTCTTGTGTTCTAAGAGAGGTTGTCGTTGTTCTTCAAAAAAGCGATTCTTCAAAGAATCCATCTCCATGAACAGCTTTTCCATCTGTCCGAGATGATCCCTGAATTGTTTTTGAAAAAAATCGTCTGTATAAAAATTGTCCTTAATTGTCGGGGGCTGGAAGAAGAATTCGTCAAAAAACGGATCCTTGAAGAAATTATATTGCTCTCCCAACATGGTTTTGAAGCGATTCAGCAGACTATCCGCTACAACGGGATTGTCCGCAAAATTAGAGTAAAAATAAGAATATGTCGAATCATAACGAATGAGGTTTCCATCATCGTCGTATTCTTTTTCTACTCTTACATCTACCTTGGGCTCACCATTATCCGCCATTTCCTTCGGTGTTTCACTTACCTGTCCTTTGCAGCCCGTCAGAAATAGCGATAGCAGTATTGACATAAAAATTGACTTTTTCATGACTCCTTTTGTTGTTGTTTTTTAAAAAAGTAAATAACATACAAAAAGTTTCAAAAGATATGCCAACACTAAGCAAAATGAAAATATGACATTTTTTGTCATAATTTTATGACAAAATGACAAATAAAAAAAGCCCATGAACATAAGTCCATGAGCTTTTCCAACATTAATCAATCAATTAATTATTGAGTAACTTTAATTTGTGGTCCTCCTGCTCCCTGTGCATTAGGGTCTGGGTTCACGGTACCTGTCAGGTAAATAAAAGTTTGCGGTGGATTGGTATTTCCGGTTAGTGTCACCTTTTGGTTACGCTTTCCTTTTTTGTTTTTAGAATTAAAAACAACTGTCACCTCACCTGTTGCTCCCGGAGCGATAGACTCTCTTGGCCAAGTTGGAACAGTACATCCACAGCTACCTTTTGCATTGGTTAATACCAAGGGTTCGCTACCTGTATTCTTAAACTTAAAAGTGTGAGAAACCTTCTCTCCGGCAGTAATGGTACCGAAATCAAAAGAAGTTTCATCAAACTCGATAGTGGTGGTAGGTCCAGGAGGCACAGCTGGAGCTGTTGGTGCTGTTGGCTTCGCTGGCGGTGCAGGAGTAGTGTTATTGACGACACTTTGTTGTGCTGCATCACGAACGTCTTTATTTCCCTGCTGACAAGAAGCCAAGAAACCAAGAACGAGAACAGCTAAAATAGTTACTTTGAATTGCTTCAACATGTTAATTCTGATTTTAGATTAAAATAATAAGATGGCAAAAGTAATCATTACTTTTTTCTCCGCAAAATTAAGAAGAGAATATTATTTTGGTGTTAATAGGGGTGGTAAAATTGTTAACAACCTGTTAAGGATGCTATAAATACAAAAAAAGATGCCATCTTTCAACAGAAAGACAGCATCCTCAAAAAAATTTATCAATCTTCCTCTTTTATGAATCTATTGGGAATGCTGGACGACAAAGGTTTGCCGATTGAGTATTCCCTCTTCATTTTCAATTTCGATTTGATAAATTCCAGCGGGTAGATAATTCACCGGAATAGATAGTACATTGGTGCCTTTATGAAGCGTAACGGCTTCTTCTGCCACCCGTTTATAATTGATATCGTATAAGTAAATAAAACCTTCACCCTCCCGGTCCGAAGTAAAATCAACGAATACCTTTTCTGATGCCGGATTGGGATAAGGCAGAAGAGGTTCATTTATTTGCTGTTCTTTATTACCGTCTTTCGTATTATCAATAACAACTCTATCCTGAAGCGTACTCTGCTGTGCCAAACCTCCGGAAAAGGGCATAATATTAATGCTATAGTCCTCCACCTCTCCATAAGCAAATGTCCCACAGTTCTCCGGTAGCGTACCATATCTCATCGCTATACGCATCCTGGTAGTACCTGTTATTGCACCATAGGGTATTGTTATTGAATTGGAGACCACTCCACTATAAAAGGACTGCTGAACGACGAGTTCGCCCGGATCATCAAAGTCGAAATCGTGATTGTAATCTATCCAAACCCTCCAATTTTCATTAAAGGGATAATTCAAAAATCCCGGAGTCAACTCCAACTCGTAATCCCATCCTTTTACGACATTGAATACCACCCCAATATAATTACCTAGTCCATTATCGGGACCACTGATATTTTCCATACCGGCAAAAGCAACGCTTTGTATCCACTCGTGCTGCGTATTGCTGCCTCTTGCCAGACAATAATCATCAGATTGTTCTGCCTGAAGCACTTTTGTTATCGACCGGCTACAGCCGTTGGCATCTGTCACCGTTACACTATATTGTCCGGCAGCAAGTCCGTACAAATCTTCTGTATCCGCATTGTTTGACCAATGGTATTGATAAGGAGGGACGCCTCCCGATACAGTCAGGTCGATACTTCCCCCATCATTCGATGTAGGATTCATTACGGACGCCTGCACATTGATAGCCGAAGGATTAACCAGTGTTATTGCCTTTATTGTCGTACATCCCAGTTCATCTGTAACGGTAACGGTGTAATTTCCGGCGGGTAATTGGCTGATAACAGCAGTACCACTACTTCCCGTACTCCAGTTGTATTGATGCATACCGGTACCTCCCGATGAGACCACCTGAATCGTTCCGTTGCTTTCCTGATTACATGCAGGTGATTGCCCCAGTAGCGTGGCATCAATGGCTTCGGGCGACGTTAGTGTTATCTCCGAAAAACCCTGACAGCCAAAATTATCCTGGACGGTCACCTGATAGCTCCCGGCAGGCAATCCGGAAAGAGATGTCGATGTACTGCCCGTACTCCATTGATAAGAATAAGGAGGAGTTCCTCCTGTCACCTGCGATAAAACACCCCCATTAGCACCTCCCGCGCAGGAAACCGGAGCTGCCTGTAATTGTACCTCTAAAGAACCGGCTCTGGTCATAACCACTTGTGCACTAGCCGTACAACCATGACTATCCGTGATTGTCAGCCAGTGTACACCTTCCTGTGCATTGGTCATGAATGGTTGTTGGCTATCATCATCCCAATGGTATTGATATGGCGGAGTTCCGCCTGATACCGTCGAGGTAATATTGCCGCCCTGCGTTCCATTGCAAGGAATCGGATAAGCCGAGAGCTGAATATCAATCTGAGCCGGTGAAGTAATCGTAATATCGCTAATTGTCGTAGAGACGCCATCTGAAATAGATACGCTATATACTCCGGGGCTCAGATTAGTCGGATGCGGTCCACTAAACCCATTGCTCCAAAGATAAGTATAGTTACCGCTCCCTCCTATCGCAAACACGGTAGCACTACCATCACTACTATTGGCACAAGAAGCATGCTCTACTCCACTAATCCCAGCCGAGAAAGACTGTGTATTTTCTTCAATACAGAAATATAATATTTTAGTCCCTGCAAAATCACCGCCCGACGTAATTAACGCCCCATTCCCATCGTATAACTCAAAGTGCCCATTTCCTCGATCACAACAAATTCCATCCCCATAGCTATCACTAATCGTCAGCGTATAACACCCGGCGGGTAGGCATTTCACCTCACTCAAAAAGCTATTCGGAGGTACGCCTACATAAGGACCACCTGTCATCAATTCTTCGCCATCTTGAGAAATAACCCAACTGGTCTCGCTCGGGTATAGGTCAAAAGTGAAATTCAGCGTAAATTGTGAATTGCAGGCGCGGTGTACATATCTCTTTGCATTAGATCGCCTTCCCATCGTGCCGAGGTGGTTTTTGGCTCGAACGCTAATCCATCGCTCATCGCCAACCTGGGTATGGAAGAGAAAAGCCAAGCTGTCCGTCTCCCCAACCTTTTCCATGAACCTTTCCGTCAGCATAAAAATATCGTAGCCATCTGCGCCCTCAACAGGCATCCAACTGATTTTAGCCGTATTGTCATTGACTTTGTCGACGTCGAAGTAAGGCTGCCCAATGATATTAAAATGACCATCGGAAACGTCAGATTGATTGTTTCTTGTTATGCGAATAAAGGCATCCCCGGTAACCACATAAGGCACCCACCAGTCGAGAAACCGTCTACCCCCAGGCACATCATTTTGGATAGTAATCCATGTCTGCATACTATCAACAGAGTATTCCACGTTAAAGGTGCCCTC
>JALVDO010000913.1 GCA_027008975.1 Saprospiraceae bacterium
ATCATCTTCGTCGTAAAATTCTCCCTTCAACTGCATAAATCCGTCTTTTGTGACCCAAACGATGATTTTACCCCAAACGACAGGTGCATCGGGGTTTGGTATCAATTCAATTTTATAACAATCGTGACCATCGACGGTCTCACTCCCTGTAATTTTTGAAGTATAATCCTTTATCAAAGAGGATTCTTTCACCAAATCATCATTGGTAAAGTCGGATCCCATCCAGGACTGCAGCATCATGGAGGGCGGCAATTTAATCACTCGATCAATGGAGGGCTGCCAATTCCATATCTCTTTACCCCTCATCAGGAAAGCGGTTCCTTTATCACGTGCCGGCGCAGTAATCAACACAAGGCTTCGATTGGTTCCGAGCGTCCAGCTTTTTAGCTTTATCTCCCGTGTCCAGTCCGGTCGGATAATAGTCATTTTCATTTCCGAATAGCTGCTCTTTCCACGGATTTTATCATCCATTTTTTGCAAAATATCCTTTGCGGTAAGCTGCGCGTATAAGGCATTCCCGGTGAGGAAAAGCAATAGTGACAGACTTAATATTAATCGTTTCATATTTTTTATGTTGTGTGTGTTTTTGTTTATTCCCAATACTAATGCCGAAGGACACAATTTTTTCTTTACAGAATCCCTCCTTTCTGACAGGATTAACAGGATTAACAGTTTTTTTTGCCTATTACTATGCGACTCTTTGCCCCCTTTGCGTGCCCCCTTTGCGCCTCTTCGCGCTTTCATTCACACAGCCCGCGCCTAAGTTGACACCTTCTTGTCCCTTCCCATACCCCGGTACGGGAGCGTATGCTCGGGACAGTATTGTCGAGCTTCTCTGTTATCACTTCATCGCCGTAGGGACTGCGAAGTTATCACCTTGTCGCTCCCTCAGCGAGCCCCTGCCTCATCGCTCATATTTCGACAAGAAAAACGCCATCATCTCATCCAGTGGATAACCTTCCGGGAAATTCATATAATGCAGGAAAATACCGTCGAGCGTGGCGCCAAACAGATAAGCCTCCTGCTCCGCCTCTTCATAGCCCATTTCTTTAAACAGTGCCACACCCAATCTCAGAAATTCCAGTTCCTTTTCTACCATTATGGGCTTCAATTTATCCATTATATCCGGCTTAAATGCCAGTGTCGTCAGTAGCTTCCAATACGGAAGTTGCGTTTTCACCATTCTGGCAGAAGCCAGCGCAATATCCCGAAGTTTTTCGTAAGCGCTACTGTCCTTTTGTAGTATGACTGCATAATCTCTCTCCATCCCCTCCAATGCCTCTGCTACAATTGCGGACAATAATTCATCTTTACCCGAAAAATAATTGTACAACAGCCCTTTAGACACATTCGCTCGCTTGGCTATTAGTGCGATGGATGTCCCATGAAAACCTTTATCCGCAAACAACTCCAAAGCAGCCTGCATAATTACCGCCCTACTCGCCTGCCGTATCTGATCAAATTGCTCTTTTGATTTCGGTGACATATTTACTTTTTGACTGAACGTTCGGTCAAAGATAGGGGATTTAATTTTAAAGATGCAA
>JALVDO010000914.1 GCA_027008975.1 Saprospiraceae bacterium
ATATTCCTCACTCCCCTGGCTGACGGTATTGGAGAATGTAGGCTTGGCACTCAAATACAAAGGAATCGGTAAAGAAGCCCGCGACGAAAAAGCCATGGAAATGATTGAGTTGGTCGGGCTTGCCGGCCACGAAAATAAATTTGCACAATATCCGACACTTTCCGGTGGACAATTACAGCGCGTCGCCATCGCTCGCAGTCTAATCGCCAATCCGGATATTTTATTGATGGATGAGCCTTTTGGGGCGCTTGATATTAATACCCGCTTGCAAATGCAGGACTTGCTGTTGGATATCTGGTTGAAATTCCACCCGACAATTGTATTTGTCACACACGACATATCCGAGGCGGTTTACCTTGCAGATGATATTTACATTATGAAGTCACCTCCTTCCAAATTTGTCGAGCATATCCACATTGATTTGCCGTTTCAAAGGGATCGGATGACTAAGCGCGAGCCTAGGTTTGAAGAGTTGGTACACGAAGTGGAAGATGCCATGGTTCGGGTGGCTGAAATGGGGTAAGTTATTGTTGTCGTACCCACGGGTTACTTCTTTCTACGTTTATCTGCAAGGAATGACCGATTCTTGACAAAAGTTTCTAAGTTTTTCATGGTCTCTAAAGGTCCCTGTGTGACTGCCATGTTGACCATCCACACCGGAAGATAACCCCCCGGATCAGCAACGACTCGATAATCAATCAAAAGCCTGCCGTACTCATCTTGAGTTACATCCCAAAAAGATTCGTAAGACCGAATTCTGACAATCCCTTTTACTTCTTCCAAAACATCGGGAACGGCAGTGGAATGCGTATGATAACTCATCCCGTCTTCGCTCATCCACTGTTTGGAATGCACTACAAGGTCGCGATCGCTCAGAGGAAAAGGCAAATCTGTTTGTACGTAGTAATACAACTCATTAGAGTTGACAAAATTTAGTTTTCTAGGGTTTTTGCATTTATAGACCCATTCTCCATAAGCAGGAACGTCATTTAGGGCGTCAATAAACGCACCAAACTCCACTTCAAGTATGGCGAGAATACGAACTTCTTTAAAATCGGACCGGGTAGTTTTTCGTGTGAATACTCTGATGTTTCCCTCTTCAGTAACCAGTTTCCAATCGGAGGATTTTTGAGCTAAACCAGTTTGTGTGAATAGTATAACGGTAAGAATAAATCCTAAGAGATATTTCGTAAAAAAATAAACGGAATTTATCGGCTTTCCGGCTTGCATAATAAAACGATTTAAAAGTGGCTGAAAATCGAACGAGAGGGCTTTCAAATGCAGCGCACGGTATGAAGACGAAAATTGATGCCAAAAAGTTGCCTTGGAAATGTTAAAAAATGGGATTTTGTCGGTAAGAGCACCTTTAACGAAATCTTAATATGTCTATTACAACATCCTGTGATTAAAACTCGTCTTTCTTCAGCAATTCTCAATTTGATGTAAAGCCAAAATTTTGTAACTGAAGAATATCATCCTATATATCTTTTTGAATGCAATAATGAAATAGATGTCAGGGCTACGCCCCTTCCATTTTTTATAG
>JALVDO010000915.1 GCA_027008975.1 Saprospiraceae bacterium
CTGCTGTCCATTAAGGTTGGTGTTGCACAACAGGATTACAGTATTTCGGGTAAGACCCTCACCGAACTAAAAGCGCCGGATAGGATACTGCCACTTGTTCCTATTAGCTTCATTACACAGCCTCAAATGACAACCTCTTTTCCACTCATTCATTTCTCCGGCTTCGACACCTCTAACTTACTCCATAATTATGCACTGAAGACCTTTAAAGGACATGCGCCGACTGCCTTCTTTTGCAAAATGGAATATAAATTGCAGAAAAAAGTAGGATTTCCGGTTCGGTTACGACTCGGAGAGGTTGGTTATGAGCGAAAAATGGAAGGCTACTAAAATATGCTACCACAACTTAAAAGGAGCTGAGAGGTAGGTATTTGCCATTCGAACGTATTGACCATGAGAAAACCCACATTTACAGGATTCAGGATAATACGACATAATATTAGAGACATCCGTTCGATAGTATTCACCATTCGCATCTCTTCGGCTTCGATACCAAAAGCGACAAATATTAGGATTGATGTAGAGCAGCAAGGTATCTCCGGGAATGTATGGATCGGAAGGTGTATCACAAATCAAATCTCCGGCTACCGTGCAGTTATCCCCATTTACAAGTTCAATGCCATTTCCTTCCCAGGTGTCTAACAACCCAAAATAATGCCCAAACAGATGTGGTAATCCTTTTGGAAACCCCAAAACATAACCAATCTCTGCGACAATCCCCCCATCGTGCGTCATGGTAACTCCTGCGTTGGTAGCAAAGCCGGCAGCATCATTCGAGAAAGAGACCAAATCCGAGAAATACAGGTTGATACGATATTCTTCATTGTATTGGTTTATCATCTGTTGAAATTCGTTCTCATTCTTGGGTGTATCATACTGATAGTTATCAATGACCTGGAAATCACAGATGGAAAAGCTGGCACATATCGGCTCAAAATACACATTTAGGGTATCAATAAGTTCTTGAACATTTTGCTCGGTGATATTGACATTTCCAGATGTATCTTTAACAAAGTGTACAACAATAGTAAAGTTTTTGTCCAGACAAGGCAGACTTTCCTGACGGGAATATTCGTACTGAGAGAAGGCAGCCACTACCGAAAGTAGGACTACGGACAGGGTTAATAAAAGATTCTTCATTGCAAGAGTTTTAATTTTCAATGGCTAAGCTAAGTAAATTTCTCAAAAGAGTTCTAATTTTTGGTATTTTTTTTTACCCCTGGTTTTTAAAGCAATTGCAAACTTGCTTTGCCCATCACTTGTTCCGCCTCGTTTATTTTTTTCTAATTTTTGGCTTCTAATCCTTTTTTAGCTTTTCTAAATCAAATTGTACTTTTCTTCAATGATTTTAGTTAGAGGTGATTCACGAGTGTAAATAAGGACAATGTTTGTGTCTAAGTGCTCTGTCAAGATACTGAACTATACTATACAAGCAGCATAAATTACCGAGTCCGTGCTGATAGCGAAGCCAGTCAACAAACGAAATGCATCCAAATTTGTTCAGCTACATATCTGCTAATTACACAAAGATTTGTAACTTTG